>NZ_JBSFNC010000068.1:0-46298 GCF_053586895.1 Amycolatopsis sp. NPDC003731
GGGGTCCCGAATGAGTCATTCGCGACCTCCGAGGAGCGCCGGAACTCGCCCACCCGGCCACCACGCCGAGCCGGCGCTAAGCCTTCAGCCGCTCCGCCGCCACCTCGATCGCCCCGGCCAGATCGTTCACCCACACGACGTCCCGGCCGGCGAGGTTCTCCCACCCCGGCCCCGCCAGCACCACGCCGACCCCGCGGCCGCGCAGCCGGCGGACCAGGGCGTCGTCGATCGTGCCCGCCGACATCGACCACAGGAACACCGCCGCCGGGTCGAGTTTGGCCGTGATGGCCGCCGTCGTCTCGGCCGGGACCAGCTGGCCGAGGTACACCGCCGGGATGCCGATCTCCACCAAAGCCGCCCGCAGGACCTCCATCGGCAGGCTGTGCCGCTCGTCCGGGCAGCACGCGAGGACCACCGCCCGGCCGGGCGGGATGTTCGCGAACCGGGCGCTGTAGCGCTGGAGCGCCAGCGAGATCTCGCCGGTCAGCGCCCATTCGGACTCGAAGCAGACGTCGCCGCGCAGCCAGCGGCCGCCCAGGTGCGTCAGCACCGGCACGAGCACGTCCGTCCAGGCCCGCGAGGGGCCCAGCGCGTCGAGCAGCTCGTCCAGCAACGCCGCCAGCGCCGCGAAATCAAGCCCCTCCGCGGCGCCCTCCAGCTCCTCGATGCGGCGGCCGGCCGGGACGTCCGGCAGCGCGTCGGGCAGACCCGAAAAGACCGCCGCGGCGGCCTCGCGGGCGCGCAGGCCCCGGTCGATGAGCCGCTGCATGTGCTGCAGGCGGCGGACGTCGGCGTCGGAGTAGCGCCGGTGGCGCCCGTCGTCGCGCAGCGAGGGACCCACCCCGTAGCGCGCCGCCCAGGTGCGCAGCGTCACCGGCGAGACGCCGAGCAGTTCGGCGACCTTGCCGGGCGTCCACGAACCCCGGCCACCCACCGCCTCGACGTCCATCGACACCACGTCCTGCCAGCCGAACCCCCCGGATCGAAGTTTATCCGGCGCGCATCCGGCGACACCCGGGGTGGAGACCCGGGCGCCGCCGGATGCCGGACCCGCGCCGAGGGGAGGCGGCGGGCCCGGCGGGGCGGCGCGTGGCAACACCACCCCGTCCACAGGAAAGTCGCTTCGATGCGGCAGCGATCGGTTCGGGTCACCGCCGCGTTTTCATTCGTTCAAGTGGACAAGCTACACCCCATATGCAACGGTTGCGAATCGAATAGCCTGAACGAGGGAGGGCGGCGGATGACCGCGACGATGACGCCGGCCGACCGGCTGGACGCCTGGGGCCGGCGTTGCCTGGCCGAGGCGCACGGGTTCGTGACCGAACGGGCGGCCGAGCACTTCGCCGGGCGCAGCGAGGGGGCGCTCGCGGAAACGGCGGTGCCCGAGTTCGTCGCGGGCGGGAAGTGCCTCCGGCCACTGTTCGCCTACGTCGGCTGGCGGTGCGGGCAGCCGGACTCCGACGCCGCCATCCGGGCGGCCGCGGCGCTCGAGCTGCTGCACTGCTTCGCCCTGGTCCAGGACGACGTGATGGACGGTTCCGAACTGCGCCGGGGCCGGCCCGCCCTGCACGTCCGGTTCGCCCGGTGGCACGAAGAGCAGGGCTGGGCCGGCTCGGCCACCCGGTTCGGCGAATCGGCCGCGACGCTGTTCGGCGACCTCTTCCTGGTCTGGTCGGAGCAGCTGCTGCGCGAAAGCGGCCTGGACCCCGCGCGGCTGGCCCGGGCCTGGCCGCACTACGACGCGATGCGGGCCGAACTGGCCGTCGGCCAGCTCGCCGACCTGGTCAACGACGCCCGGGCGCTGCCCAGCTGGGACACCCTGCTCGACGTCCTGCGCCGCAAGTCCGGCAACTACACCGTGCGGCGGCCGCTGGAGTTCGGCGCGGCGCTGGCCGGCTGCGGCCCGGAGCTCACCGCCGGGCTGTCGGAGTTCGGCGGCCTGGTCGGCGAGGCGTTCCAGCTGCGTGACGACCTGCTGGGCGTGTTCGGCGAGCCGGCCGTCACCGGCAAGCCCGCCGGGCAGGACCTGCGCGACCGCAAGGCCTCCAGCGTCGTCGTGCTCGCCGCGGCGATGGCCGGACGGCGCCGCCAGGCCGAACTCGCCGAGCTGCTCGACCTCCCGGTGATCGACGACGAAGCGGTCGAGCGCTGGCGGGACCTGATCGTGGCCACCGGCGCCCGGGACCGCCTGGGCGAGCTGATCCGGGAACGAGCCGACAAGGCCCTGGTCGCGATCGACCCCGCGGTGGTTCCGGAGCCGGCCGCCGACCTGCTCGCCGCGCTCGCGATCCGCTGCACGGACCGCGTCCGATGAAGACCGTGCCCGGACCGGCGGACCGCGTCGTCGTCGTGGGGGCCGGGCTGGCCGGCCTGGCCGCGGCCCTGCACCTGGCCGGACGCGGCCGCGAGGTCACCGTCCTCGAGCGCGACCCGGGCCCGGGCGGCCGCGCGGGCCGCGTCGAGCGCGACGGCTACCTGCTCGACACCGGCCCGACCGTGCTGACCATGCCGTCGATCCTGCGGGACACCTTCGCCGCGGTCGGCGCCCAGCTCACCGAGGAACTGCCGCTGACCCGCCTCGACCCGGCGTACGTGGCGCAGTTCGCCGACGGCAGCACGCTGCCCGTGCACTCCGACGCGGACGCGATGACCGAGGCCGTCCGCGAGTTCGCCGGCCCGGCCGAAGCCGCGGGCTACACCCGCCTGCGCGCCTGGCTGACGAAGCTGTACCGCGCGGAGTTCGGCCGGTTCGTCGACGCGAACATCGACTCCCCGCTCGGCATGCTCCGCCCGGAACTGGCCCGGCTGGTGGCCCTGGGCGGGTTCGGGCGGCTGGACGGCCGGGTCGGGCAGTTCCTCTCCGACGAACGGCTCAAGCGCGTGTTCACCTTCCAGGCGCTCTACGCGGGCGAGTCCCCGATGCGGGCCTTGGCGCTGTACGCGGTGATCTCGTACATGGACACCGTCGGCGGGGTGTACTTCCCCACCGGCGGGATCGCCGCCCTGCCGCGGGCGCTGGCCCGGGTCGCGGCCGACGCCGGGGTCAAGTTCGAGTACGGCGACGCCGTGGCCGAGCTCGAACGCCGGGGCCGCCGCGTCACCGCCGTCCGGACCGCCTCCGGGACCCGGTACCCCTGCGACGCCGTCGTCCTCACCACCGAGCTGCCCGAGAGCTACCGGCTGCTCGGACGGCACCCGCGGCGGCCGGTGCCGCTGCGGGCCGCGCCGTCGGCGCTCGTGGTGCACGCCGGCGGCCCCTCGGCGCACCCGGACGTCGCCCACCACACGATCTCCTTCGGGCACGGGTGGCGGTCGACGTTCGACGAGCTGATCACGCAGGGACGGCGGATGAGCGATCCGTCGCTGCTGATCACCCGGCCGACCGCGTCCGATCCGGGGCTCGCCCCGCCCGGACGTCAGCTCTACTCCGTGCTCGCGCCGGTGCCCAACCTCGACCGCGGCCCGGCGGACTGGGCGGCCGGGAGCGGCGCCTACGCCGAGGAGGTCCTCGACGTCGCCCGGGCCCGGTTGCTGCCCGGCTTCGAACCGGAGTTCACGCACGTGCTCGGCCCGGCCGAGTGGGCCGAGCGCGGGCTGGTCGCCGGGACGCCGTTCAGCTACGCGCACTCCTTCGCCCAGACCGGCCCGTTCCGGCCGCGGAACCTCCCGCGCGGGACGGACAACGCCGTGCTGGCCGGCGGCGCCACCGTGCCCGGCGTCGGGGTGCCGACCGTGCTCATCTCCGGCAGACTGGCCGCCGACCGGATCACCGGAGGGACCCGATGACCCGACGTGAACTCGACGCCGCCGGCATCCGCGCACCGGGCCTGCGCTCGGCCTACACGTGGTGCCGCGAACTCAACGCCCGGCACGGCCGCACGTACTTCCTCGCGACGCGGCTGCTGACCCCGGCCCAGCGGCCGGCGATCCACGCGCTCTACGGCTTCGCCCGCTGGCTCGACGACATCGTCGACGAGCCGGCCGCGGACGCCACCCCCGCCTCGCTCGACACCCGCCTGCGGGAGGTCGAAAAGCGCTTCCTCGCCGACCTCGACGCGGGCGCGAGCGACGACCCGCTGCTCACCGCGGTGATCGACACGGCGGCCCGGTACACCCTCGCCAAGGCGTACTTCGAGGCGTTCTTCACCTCGATGCGGATGGACCTCACCGTCGCCGGCTACGCCACCCGCGCCCAGCTCGACACCTACGTGCACGGCTCGGCCGAGGTGATCGGGCTGCAGGTGCTGCCGGTGCTCGGCACCGTCGCCCCGCGCGAAGAAGCCGAGCCGCGGGCCGCCGCGCTCGGGAAAGCCTTCCAGCTCACCAACTTCCTGCGCGACGTCGCCGAGGACCTGGAGCGCGGCCGTGTCTACCTGCCGGCCGACGAACTGGCCGCGGACGGCGTCGACCGCGACCGGCTGACGTGGTGCGCCCGGCAGGGGCGGGCCGACCGGCCGGTCCGGACCGCGATCCGGAACCAGATCGCCGTCACGCGCGAGGTGTACGCCCAGGCGCGGCCCGGGATCGCCATGCTGCACCCGGTTTCCCGCCCGTGCGTGGCCACGGCCGCGACCCTGTACGGCCGGATCCTCGACCGCATCGAGGCCGCCGGCCACGACGTCTTCGCCGGGCGCGCGGCGGTGTCCCGGGGGCAGCGGCTGCTGGTCGCGTGCGGGGCGGTCGCGCGGACGCAGTGGGCGCGGGTCCGGCACCCGGCGCCGGCGCTCCCGGTGGCGGTGGGCTGAGGTGGGTCAGCTCGAATACCTCGTCGTGCTGGCGGCGTGCGTCCTGGTGACGCTGCCGCTGGAGCTCGCGGGAGCGCGCGTGTACCGGCAGCCGCGGCGGCTGGTCCGCACGGTGCTGCCGGTGGCGCTGGTGTTCCTCGTCTGGGACGCGCTGGCGATCGCGGGCCGCGTCTGGGACTACGCGCCGGGCCGCGTCACCGGGATCCGCGCGCCGTTCGCCGTGCCGCTGGAGGAGGTCCTGTTCTTCGTGGTGATCCCGATCTGCGGGCTGCTGACCTACGAGGCCGTCCAGCTCACCACCGTGTTCGTGCGGCGGCTCGCGAAGAAGGAGGCACGCCGGTGATCCCCTGGGGCTACACCGTGCCCGCGGTCGCCGCGGTGGCCGTCGTCGTGCTGCTCGAGGTCTTCGTGCTGCGCACGGGCCTGTTCCGCCGTCCGGCCTACTGGATCGCGATGGCCATCGTGACCGCCTTCCAGATCCCGGTGGACGGCTGGCTGACCAAGCTGTCCGACCCGATCGTCCGCTATTCCCCCGAGCACATCACCGGCTGGCGCTTCCCCTGGGACATCCCGGTCGAGGACTTCCTCTTCGGCTTCGCGCTGGTGACCGCGGTGCTGCTGGTGTGGGAACGAACCGGCCCCCGCGAGGAGCGCGCATGAACCAGATGGCCAAGGACGGCCTCCCCCGCGGCGCGGTGCCGTCGGCCTTCGACACCGAAGCGCGGTGGTACGACCGGCTGGTCGGCGCCAATCCCGGCTACCACGAACACCTCCGGCTCTCGGCGCGGCGGCTGGAGCTGCCCCGGGCCGGGGCCGGCCTGCGGCTGCTGGACGCCGGCTGCGGCACCGGCGCGTCGACGGCCGCGCTGCGGTCGATCGCACCCGGAGCGGAGATCACCGCGTTCGACGCCTCCGGGGAAATGCTCGCGCGCGCCGAAGCCAAGCCCTGGCCCGGCAACGTCACCTTCGTGCACACGCCGGTGGAGGAACTCGCCGGGATCTCCGGCCCGTTCGACGCGATCCTGGCGGCGTACCTGCTGCGCAACCTCAGCGATCCGACCGCCCAGCTGCGGCGGCTGCGCGGGTTGCTGCGTCCCGGCGGCCGCATCGCGATCCACGAGTACTCGGTTCGCGACTCCCGGCGCGCCCGGTGGGTGTGGAACGCGGTCTGCGCGGGCGTGATCATCCCGCTCGGGAAGGCCACCACCGGGGACGCGACCCTCTACCGCCACCTGCGCCGCAGCGTCCTCGAGTTCGACGGGATCGCCGCGCTGGCCGGCCGGCTCACCGACGCCGGCTTCACCGATGTCCGCACCGGCACGATGCCGGGCTGGCAGCACGGCATCGTGCACACCGTCCTCGGCACCAACCCGCAGGAGCACCCGTGATCCCCGGCACCGACCGCCGCATCGAGACCCGGCCGGCGCCGCCCGGCCTGCCCGACGCCGGGCGGCTCGGCCGGCGCCCGACCGCGGCGGTCGTCGGCGGCGGCATCGCGGGCCTCACCGCGGCCACCGGGCTGGCCGAGCGGGGCGTCGCGGTGACGCTCTTCGAGCGCGACACCCACCTCGGCGGGCGCGTCGGCGGCTGGGCGGACCGGCTGCCGGACGGCACCGGCGTCACCATGAGCCGGGGCTTCCACGCCTTCTTCCGCCAGTACTACAACCTGCGGGCGCTGCTCATGCGCACCGATCCCGGGCTCGACCGGCTGGCCCCGCTGGCCGACTACCCGCTGCTGGACGCCCAAGGCCGCACGGACACCTTCGCGGGGCTCCCCCGGACGCCGCCGTGGAACGCGCTGGCGTTCGCCTGGCGCAGCCCGACGTTCACCCCGCGCGACCTCGTGCGTCTCAACGGCCGCAACGCCCTGCCGCTGGCCACGGTGAGCGTCCCGGAGACCTACCACCGGCTCGACGACATCGACGCCGCGAGCTTCCTCGACGCGATCAACTTCCCCGAAGCGGCCAAGCACCTGGCGTTCGAGGTGTTCTCGCGCAGCTTCTTCGCCGATCCGCGCGAGCTGTCCGCGGCGGAGCTGGCGACCATGTTCCACCTGTACTTCCTGGGCTCCAGCGAAGGTCTGGTGTTCGACGTGCCGACCGAGCCGTTCCCGCAGGCGCTGTGGGATCCCCTGGCCGGCTACCTGGCCGACCGCGGGGTGATGATCCGGACCGGCACACCGGTGGCGTCCCTCGAACGCACGTCGGACGGCTTCGCCGTCACGACGGCCGAGGACACCGCGCAGTTCGACAGCGTCGTGCTCGCGTCTTCGGTGCGCGGGCTGCAGGCGATCGTCGGCTCGTCGCCCACGGTGGGGACACCGGAGTGGCGGGCGGCCGTGGCCGGGTTGCGCACGGCACCGCCGTTCCTCGTCCGCCGGCTCTGGCTCGACCGGCCCGTCGACGCGGCCCGGCCGCCCTTCCTGGGCACCGGGAGCGTGCCGCCGCTGGACAACATCAGCCTGCTGGACCGGTACGAGGGCGAAGCCCGCCGCTGGGCGGCGCGCACCGGTGGCTCGGTCGTGGAGCTGCACGCGTACGCGGCCGAGACCGACGACCGCGAGACGCTGGTGAAGGCCGTGGACGACCGGCTGCACGCGATCTACCCCGAGACGCTGGGTGCGGGGGTGACGGCGTCGATCTCGCTGTGGCGCGAGGATTGCCCGCTGTTCGGCCTGGGCGACTTCGCGCACCGCCCGACGGTCTCGACCCCGGACCCGGCGCTGGTCCTGGCCGGCGACGGCGTGCGGATCGACCTGCCGGTGGCGCTGATGGAACGCGCGGCGACGACCGGCTGGGCCGCGGCCACCACGCTGCTGCAGGGCTGGGGGCTCGCCGGGCACCCGCTGCGGTCGGTGCCCAACCGCGGCCGGATCGGCGTGCTCAACCGGCTCGCCGCGACGAAGTTCTTCAGCCGATGACCGCCGTCATCGTCGGCGCCGGGCTCGCCGGGTTGGCCGCCGCCGTCACCCTGCACCGGGCCGGCGTGCCGTGCACGGTCCTGGAGGCCTCGGACGACGTCGGCGGCCGGGTCCGCACCGACGTCGTCGACGGCTTCCGGCTGGACCGCGGCTTCCAGATCCTCAACCCGGCCTACCCCGCGATCCGGCGCCTGGTCGACGTCGACGCCCTGCAGCTCGGCCGGTTCTGGCGCGCCGTCCGGGTGTCCGACGACGACCGCCTCTCCCTGCTCGGCCACCCTCTCGACACGCCGAAGGCGTTGCGCGACATCGCGGCCCGGCGTTATCTGTCGGCCAAGGACCTGGCGGCGCTCGGCGCGCTGTCGGCCCGCGTCGCCGCGGGACCGGCCCAGGCGATCATCGACCGCGACGACCGCACGACGCTCGCCGAGCTGCGGCACGCGGGGGTGTCCGCGCGAGCGGTGGAGACGGTGTTCCGGCCGTTCCTCTCGGGCGTGTTCCTGGAGGGCGAGCTGACCACGTCGGCCCGGTTCTTCCAGCTGGTGTGGCGCAGTTTCCTGCGCTCGGCCCCGTCGCTGCCGGCGCTGGGCATGGGCGAGCTCCCGAGACAGCTGGCCCGCGGCCTGCCGACATCGGCCGTCCACTTGGAGACACCGGTCGAGGAGATCGGTCCGGGCGAGGTCCGCACGGCCGACGGCACGCGCTGGCCGGCCCGCGCGGTCGTCGTCGCGACGGACGGCTCCACGGCCGCACGGCTCGCCGGAGTGGCGGAGCCGCGCTGGAACAGCGGGACGACGTGGTACTTCGCACCCCCGCGGTCCCCATTGCGCGAGCCGGTGATCGTGATCGACGCGCGCGGCGGGCCGGTGGTCAACACGAGCGTGGTCAGCGAGGTGTGCCCGACGTACGCACCGCCGGGGACGGCCCTGGTGAGCGCGTCGGCGTTGACGGCCCTGCCGGAGGGCGAGGTCCGGCGGGCACTGGGCCGGATGTACCGCACGGACGCGACGCGCTGGCCACTGGTGGCCCGCTACGAGATCACCCACGGCCTGCCGTCGATGCCCCCGCCGCATGCTCTTCGGCGCGATGTCCGGCTGGGCGACGGGATGTATGTGTGTGGTGATCATCGGGACACGAGCTCGCTGCAGGGGGCGCTGGCATCCGGCACCCGGGCGGCGCGGGCGGTGCTCGCGGACCTCGGCCAGGCGGCGCGTCCCGGCCGCTGAGCCGCGCCTCGCGCCAGCCCTGCCCTCCGGCACCCGGGCAGCGCGCGGTGCTCGCGGACCTCGGCCAACCGGCGCACGCGGCGCTCGCCAACCCCGGCCAACCGGCGCGTCCAGGCCGCTGAACCCGCCGCACGAGCGCTGCCGGTCGGCCGGTCCCGCGTAAGGCCGTCCGGAGCACCCCGGGCCGGAAGTCGCGAATGACCCATTGCGGACCCCAGGCGTCGCGAATGAGTCATTCGCGACCCCGGGGATCCCCCGGCCGGGCGCCCGAAGCAGCGCTGCGCGTTACGACATTCGGGCGGAAATTCGCTCCCCGCGCTGCAAAAACCGCCGCGAGGCCCAAGATCACCCGGTACCGGCCGTGCCAGAGCGTCGCTGAACCGAGTGAACCCCGCACCACGGCATTCGGTGCCCCGGCCCATCCGAACCATGGTTTCCGTAGCCCGGAACCGCACCCGTACCCCGTTGAGCGCCTTGACATGCGGCGCTCCGAGTGACGCTTTCCCGGCCTGCTAACGAAATCCCGCGCTTTCCGTCTTCCCGAGGCAACCCGCACCAATCCGGCCTTCGGAAGGGAAGTCATGTCGCGGAGATCCTTGTTCGTCGCACTGACCACGGTCAGTGCCTTGCTCACCCCGGCCGCCGTCGCGGCCGCGGCGCCGCCGGGTGTGGATCCGGCCACCGTCGATCTCACGCTCTCCGCCGGGCAGAGCACCACCGTCACCAAGCACGTCACCACCTCCGCCGTCCCCCCGAACCCCGATCTCGTGCTGCTCGCCGACACGACCGGCAGCATGGCCGGCGCCATCGACAACGTCCGCACGAACGCCGGTGCCATCACCGGGGACGTGCTCGCCGCGCAGCCCACCGCCCAGTTCGGCGTCGCCGAGTACAAGGACTTCACCGACTCCGTGCCCTTCAAGGTCAACCAGGGCATCACCGCGAACACCGCCGCCGTGCAGGCCGGCATCGACCAGTGGTCGGCCAGTGGCGGTGGCGACCTGCCCGAAGCCGACCTCAACGCGCTCTTCGAACTGGCCAGCGGCGCGGTCACCTTCCGCCCGGACGGCACCCGCATCATCGCCTGGTTCGGCGACGCGCCGTCGCACGATCCCAGCGGCGGGCACACCCTCGCCCAGACCATCGACGCGCTCAAGGCGGCGAAGATCCGGGTCGTCGCGGTCAACGTCGGCGCACTGGACGCCGACGGCCAGGCGAGCGCCATCGCCACGGCCACCGGCGGCGTGCTGCTGAACAACGTGCCGTCGAACCAGGTGTCGCAGGCCATCCTCGACGGCATCAAGTCCATCGAGGTCACGGTCACCCCGAAGGTCACCAGCTGCGACCCGCAGCTGACGCTCACCAACGCCCCGGCGAGCGTCAAGGTGCCCAGCGGGGACGTCGCGACGTTCACCGAGACCGTCGCCGCGAAGGCCGACGCCGCGCCCGGCACCTACCACTGCACGGTCGACTACCAGGTCGACGGCGTGTCCCGCGGATACGTCGAGACGACGACCGTGCGGGTGCTCGGCCTGAGCATCAACGACGTCACGGTGAACGAGGGCTCCGGCGGCGCGCCGGTGCCGGCGACCTTCACCGTGTCGCTGCTCGGGGGCGCCAGCCCGAACCCGGTGTCGGTGCACTACGCCACCGCGAACGGCACGGCGACCGCTCCGGCGGACTACCAGGCGGCGAGCGGTGACGTGACCTTCGCGCCCGGCGAGACGACCAAGCCGGTGACCGTCCTGGTCAACCCGGACACCGTCGACGAGCCGGACGAGACGTTCACCGTCACCCTGTCCGCGCCTTCGGGCGCCGGGCTGGTGGACCCGACCGGCGTCGGCACGATCGTCGACGACGACCGCGACGGTATCTTCTCCTGCACCGGCACCGCCGCGAACGTCATCGGCATCACCGCGGCCGTGGCGAACCCGGCGAACCTGCCCTGCGCCGACGACAGCAAGACCGTCCTCGACGCGACCCTCAACGCCGGCCTGATCAAGGTGCAGACGCACGCGCTGACCTCGTCGACCGACCTGGCCCCCGACAACCAGTCGGCGGCTCCGGCGGCCGGTGACCACGCGCAGGCGTCGGCCAAGATCGACAAGACGGTGATCAGCACGGTCGGGCTGACCATCGAACTGGGCGTGATCCAGTCCCAGGCGGCGGCGACCTGCCAGCCGGCCCCGGGCGGGCTCGCCCCGGTGCTGACCGGCAGCTCGAACATCGCGTCGCTGAAGATCAACGGCGTCTCGGTCACGGTGGGCTCGGCGCCGCTGACCATCGCGCTGGTCATCGGCTCGCTGAAGCTGAACGGCCAGACCATCGCGAACGGCGTCGTGAAGCAGCAGGCCGTCGCGCTGGAGACCCCGCTGGCGAAGATCGTGCTCGCGGAGTCCCAGGCCGACGTGCACGGCACCGCCGCGCACCCGGCGGGCAACCCCTGCAAGCGCTGATCCGGTGAACCACCCGGGGCGGGCGGCTGCCGCCCGCCCCGGGCCTCACAGCTCGCGGGACGTCGTCGCGCCGGTCGTCACCAAGAGCGCGCTCCACGCCGCGGCAGGGCTGATGTTGAGCAGCACCGCACGCCCGCCGAACTCCCCGGTTTCCCGGGCGCTGGAGAGGTTGAAGAAGACGTCGTTGGGCCCGAGGTGGCCGAAGCGGGCCAGGTTGTCGAAGCACGCTTTCGCGATCGGGACGCCGATCGCCTCCGACCAGTTCCGGAACGCCGCCGTGGACAGGTTCTGCGCGAGGTAGCACGGGACGTCGGCGGGACTCAGGCCGTTGCGGCCGAGGAGGCGGGTGACCAGGGCCCGCAGCCGGTTGCGGGTCTCCACGGCCAGCCGGAACGAGTAGACCGCCGGGTCGGTGCACTCCTCCCGCCAGCGCGCGAACTCCTCGTCGCGGTACTCGACGCGGAACAGGTCCGCGTAAGCCCCGTTCGTCTCCAGCAGGACGTCCCGGATCCGGAGTTCACCCTCACGCCGCAACAGAAGCGCGCCACCGCTGTCGCCGTTCACCGTGACGGGGTGGCGGTAGCGCCCGGGCGTCGCGGGCTTGCTCCCGTGCAGGACGAGCACGCTCCCCAGCTCCGGATCGGCGCGCAGCAGCCCGCCCGCGGCGAGCAACGCCGGGGTGAGTGACGCACACCCGAGGCCACCGACCGAAAACGCCATCGCCCGCTCCGCGCCCAGCATCGCCTGCAGCCGGGTCGCTTCCGAGCTGACCAGCGTCTGCGGGGCCCGCGGCTCGACCGTCAGGACCACGTCGACGTCGTTCGCGTCGAGGCCCGCGGTGGCCAGCACCCGCTCCCCCGCCCGGGCGGCCAGGTCGGCCGCGGTCAGCGTGTCGTCGGCGGGCACCCGGTCGATGCCGAGCGCGGCGCAGGTCGCGCGTTCGGCGTCGGACAGCGAGGGCAGCTCGGCGACCGGCAGGAAGGTCTCCGGCAGGTACCACGCCGAGGCGGCGAGCGCGATCACGGCAGTTCGGTGAAGGCGCCCAGGATTTCGTCGGCGAGCGCGTCGAGGCGCTCCTGGCCGACGCCACCCGCCACGGCCAGCCGCAGCGCCCCGTCCCGCACCGCGCTGGTGACCACCAGCGGGAACCAGGACGCGACCGCGCGTTTGAGGTTCACCGACAGGTCCCAGCGGGTCCGCAGCAGGCGGACGCCGGAGTCGAACGCGGAGGTGTCGCTCGGCCCGTGCAGCACCAGGACTTCCGGCTCGGGCAGGGCCCGCAACCGGGCGGTCCCGGGTGAGTCCGGCGAGAGGTGGCGCAGCATCCCGTAGCCGACGCCGTCGTTCGGCACCGAGCGCGCGCGGTCGGCGATCTCCGGCAGGCAGTCCCGGGCCGTGGTGCCCGGCCCGACCGGCAGCACCAGCGGGTGCAGCGTGGTGAACCAGCCCACCGACGGGCCGCGCCCGGCCAGCCGGAACGGGTTCGGCGTGGCCTCCCCCTCGGTCATCACGAACGCGCTCGGCGCGCCCTGCCACCGGGCCAGGCCGCAGGACACCGCGCACAGCGCCGCCTCCCGGCCCTGCGCGCCCCCGGCGGCCAGCAGCGTGGCGACGCCCGAGTCGTCCAGGGTCCGGGCGGTGATGCCGTCGCCGGGCGCGCCGCCGATCGCGCCGGCCGCCGCACCCGCCCGCAGGGTCGCCGTCCAGTAGGTCAGTTCGCCGGACAGCTCGTCCGAGGCTGCCATCGCCCGCAGGTGCTCGGCCCATTCCCGCCACCGCGGCGGCCGGGGCGCCGGTGCCGGGAGACGGCCCGCCGCGAGGTCCGCGAGCAGCACGTCGAGGTCGTCGAGGACGACCACAGTGGACATGTTGTCGAAGACGAAGTGGTTGACCAGCAGGACGAGCAGGCCGCCGCGGGCGCGGCCGCGGTCGTAGTGGCGGACGCGGAACAGCGGCCCGCGCGCCGGATCCATCTCCGCCTTCAAGGCCAGGCAGTCGTCCGCGACGATCCCGAGTTCCTCGTCGGTGGTCAGCGGCGGGAGCACCTTGGTGTCGAACACGTCCGCCGCGGTGAGGTCCGCGACTTCGAGCCGGGCGCCCAGTGCGTTGCGCCGCAGCCGGTAGCGCAGCGGTTCGTGCAGGGCGAGGAGGTGCCCGATCGCCGTCCGGATCACCGCGCCGCCGATCTCGGGGGTGGTCTCCACGGTGTGGACGTCGACGAAGTCGCCGACGTCGTCCGGCATCCGGTCCAGGAAGCTGAGCATGATCGGGGTCGGCGGGATCGCGCGCGGCGGCTCGGGGGCCGGTGCCGAGGACGGCGCGACCACCGGTGCCGGGCCGTCGACGACCGCGGCCCGGGCCAGTTCGCCGAGCGTGCGGCACTGCAGCAGCTGCTGCGGGGTGAAGTGGACGCCGTCCTTGGCCGCCCGCGCGGCCACCCGGACGCCGAGGACCGAATCGCCGCCGAGGTCGAAGAAGTTGTCCTTCGGGCCGACCGGGCCGCCGCCGGTCAGCAGCTCCGCGCAGATCGCCGCGAGGACCCGTTCGGCGTGGCCGGCGGTGTCACTGTCCACAAGGGATGGTTTGGTCATGGCGGGCTCCCGGTGGGTGGGGGCGGGGACCGGCTCGCCGTCGACGGCCGGGAGGGCGGCCAGGGGGCGGCCGGGTTCGCGCAGCACGGCGTCGAGCAGGCCGGGCAGGAGGCGGGCGAGCGCGTCGGCCGTCCCGCGGTCGAAGAGGGCGGTCGCGTACTCGAAGTAGCCGTCCATCGGCCCGTCCTGCTGGTCGATGACGCCGACGGTGAGGTCGAACTTCGCGGTACCCGGCGCGATCCCGGCGACGGTGCCGGCGTCGGAGAAGCGCGAGCACTCCAGCCCGCCCAGTTCGGCGGTGTCCTGCGGGACGTTCTGGTAGGTGTAGGCGACGTCGAACAGCGGCTGGCGGCCGGGTTCGCGTGGCCCGCACACCGCCGAGACGATTTTCTCCAGGGGGATTTCCTCGTGGTCGAGGACGTGGGCGACGGTGTCCGCGCAGCGGCGGACCAGGTCGGTGAACGACAGCTCGCCCTCGACCCGGGTGCGGAACGGCGGCAGATTGTTGAAGTACCCCATGAGGTCGTGCGTCGCCGGGTGCGTCCGGCCGGAGGTGGCCACGCCGACGACGACGTCGGTGAAGCCGGCCCAGCGGTGCAGCAGCGCGTCGACCAGCGCGAGCATGGTGACGAACGTCGTCACGCCGTGTTCGCGGCTGAACCGGCGGGCGGCCTCGGCGGCCGGTTCGGCGATGGTGAACTCGACGAGGTCGCCGTCGAAGGACTGGGCGGCCGGGCGGGGCCGGTCCAGCGGCAGCTGCGCGGCGGGCAGGCCGGCCAGCTCGGCGCGCCAGAACCGCAGGCCGCGCTCGAGGGTCTCCCCCGACAGGCGCCGGCGTTGCCAGGCCGCGAAATCGGCGAACTGGAAGGGCAGGTCCGGCAGCTCGGGTGCCCGCCCGGCCAGCCGGGCCCGGTAGAGCTCGGTGAAGTCGCGGAAGAAGATCGTCGGCGACCAGCCGTCGAAGACGATGTGGTGGTAGGTCCAGAGCAGGACGTGGTCGGCTTCGGCCAGGCGCACCAGGGTGATCCGGACCAGCGGGCCGGTGGCCAGGTCGAACGGGCGGACGGCCTCCTCGCCGGCCAGCCGGTGCGCCGCCGCGGCTCGCTCCGCTTCGGGCAGCGTGCTCAGGTCGTGCACGACGAGCCGGGGTCCGGGTTCGGCGAGCCGGGTGAACGGCACGCCGTCGTCGTCGGGGATGCAGGTGCGCAGGATTTCGTGGCGGTCGAGGAGGTCCTGCACGGCCCCGGCGAGCGCGGCTTCGTCCAGGGGGCCGGACAGCCGGAGGTCGTGCGGGATGTTGTAGAGCGCGCTGCCGGGGTTGAGCCGGTCGAGGAACCACAGTTGCTCTTGGCCGAACGACAGCGGCAAGGGGCCGCCGCGCGGCAGCACCGCGATGGCGGGGACGTCGCCGGACGGGCCCCGCTCGGCCCGCACGGCCTCGATGCGGGCGGCGAAGGCCCGCACGGTCGGGTGGCCGTACAGGTCGGCGAAGGTCAGCTCGACGCCGAAGTCGCGTTCCATGCTGCGCAGCGCGGTGATCGCCGCGATCGACGTCCCGCCGAGGGCGAAGTAGTCCGACCCGGGGTCGAGTTCGTCCTCCCCCAGTGCCCGCGCCCAGGCTTCGGCGACCCGGCGTTCGGTGTCCACATCGGACACCACGGCGACCGGTTCCGGCGCCCGGGTCTCGACGGACGGCGAGCCCGGCGGCCGGCACCAGCAGCGGACGCCTTCCAGCGGGTAGGCCGGCGCTTCGATCCGCGGCACCGGCGTCCCGGCGTAGTGGCGGTCCCAGTCGAGCCGGACGCCGAGCCGGTACAGCGTGGCCGCCTGCCGCAGCACCGCTCGCCGTCCGGCCCCGGCGATCAGCTCGACGCAGCCGAGCTCGGGCGCCAGCCGGCGCATCGTCCGCGAGAGCACGCCGCCGGTGCCGAGCTCGACCAGCACCGCGCCGTCCCGGACGAACCCGCGCACCGCTTCGGCCAGCCGGCCCGAGTCGAGCGCCGGCCCGACGGCCCGGCCCGCCGCGGCCGCCAAGCCGTCCTCGATGGACAGTTCGCCGCGCGCGATCCGCACCGACAGGTTGCCCGCGCCGGACCCGACGAGGTGAGTGTCGGGCAGGCCCAGCGACCGGGCCAGCCGGTGCAGCGCGTGGTGGACGGCGACCAGCCGGGGGCCCGGCTCGCCGGGCAGCGGGTCGTCGCCGAGGACCGGCCACGCCGCGCACAGGTCCGCCCAGAGCTCGGGTTCGACCCCGCCGTCCCCGGAGAACAGCAGCACCACGGGTGGGTCGTCCGGGGCGGGCGTGTCCGGGACGGCGGCCGACCTCAGGGCCGTGGCGAGCGCGGCGGGCTCGGCGGCGACCACGGCGATCCGGACGGGGTGGTCGTCGCGGCCGCGGTTCATCGCGTGGCCGATGGCCAGGACGTCGTGCCCGCTCGATTCGGCGAAGTCCGCGAGTTCGTCGCGGTAGCGGGCGAGCGCGGACGCCGTCTTCGCCGAGACGGTCACCAGGTGTTCGGTCCCGTCCGGTTCCGCGGGCTTCGGAGCCTCCGGGGGCTGCTCGACGACGGCGTGCACGTTGGTCCCGGTGAGCCCGAACGAGCTCAGGCCCGCCCGCCGCGGTGTGGCGTCCTCCCAGGGACCGAACGCGGGGTTGACCCGCACCGGGCCGCCGAAGTCGATCAGCGGGTTGGGGGTTTCGAAGTGCGCGGTCGGGTACCGGACGCCGCGCCGCACGCTCAGCAGCACCTTGACCAGCCCGGCGACCCCGGCGGCGTTGTCGAGGTGCCCGATGTTGCCCTTGATCGAGCCGATCGCGCAGGACGGGGTGGTCACCCCGGCGTCGAGGAACGCCTGGCGGAGGGCCTCGACCTCGACGACGTCGCCGAGCGGGGTGGCCGAGCCGTGGCACTCGACGTACCCGACGGTGGCCGGGTCGACGCCGGCGTCCCGCCAGGCCGCGGTGATCACCTCGGTCTGGGCCGCCCGGCTCGGCGCGCTCATGCTGGCCATCCGGTAGCCGTTGTGGTTGACGGCGATGCCCTTCAGCACGGCGTGCACGTGATCGCCGTCGGCGAGCGCGGCGGCCAGCGGCTTGAGCACGACGATCCCGCCGCCTTCGCCGCCGACCGCGCCGGTGGCCTTCTCGTCGAACGGGCGGCACCGGCCCTCGGGGGACTCGACCCCGCGGACCGGGACGTGCCCGGCCTCGCGGATCGGCACCGGCCGCACGCTGATGCCGCCGGCCAGTGCGAGGTCGGCGGCCCCGCTGCGCAGCAGGGCGACGGCGTGGGCGACGGCGACCAGGCTGCCGCTGCAGGCGGTGTCGAGGACGAGCGCGGGCCCGGTGAAGTCGTGGCGGTAGCTGATCCGCGCGGCGAGCGAGGCCGCCAGGATGCCGAGGATCTGCTGCGGGTCTTCCTCGTCGAAGAGGTCTTCGTAGTCACTGCGCGAACTGCCGAGCACGACGGCGGTGCGTGAGCCGCGCAGGGCCTGGGGCGCGTAGCAGGTGTTTTCGAGGGCTTCGTGGGCGAGTTGCAGGATCAGCCGCTGGTGCGGGTCCATCCACGCGGCTTCGGCCGGCGGCACGCCGAAGAAGCGGTGGTCGAAGCGGTCGATCCGGTCGAGGTAGCCCATCGGCAGGTAGCCGGGGCCGGGCGCGAAGCCGTTCTCCCGCAACCGTTCCCCGGCCGGCTGCCCGGTGACGTCGCGCCCCGCGGCGAGCAGGTCGTGGACGGCAGCCAGCCCGTGGGCGCCCGGGAGCAGGGCGGACACCCCGATGATCGCCACGTCGTCGGTGCGCACCGGTTCCGGCCTCCTAGAGTTCGTAGTCCTGCGGCGGGTTCAGGCCGCGATCCACGGCCCGGCCCAGTGCTTCGAGCGTGGGGTGCTCCAGCATCAGGGCGAGAGCGCCGACGGTGGGGTTGTCGAACAGCGCCCGCGGCGGCAGGGCGGCACCGAAGTCGGCCCGCAGCCGCGCGGTGACCCGCAGGCAGAGCAGCGAGTCGCCGCCGAGGGCGAAGAAGTCGTCGTCGACGCCGACGTGGTCGACGGAGAGGACCTCGGCCCAGATCCGGCTGAGAGCCCGTTCGGTGGCGGTACGTGGGGCGAGGTAGGGCGGCTCGCTCTCGGGGGGTGTGGCGGCCGCGTGTTCGCGCGGCGATGCGGCGGCGCCGGCCGGCTCGGCGGCCAAGCCGCTCACCAAGGCCGACTGCCGATCGGCCGGCCCTGCCGGTTCGCGCAGCAGGTCCACGAGTTCTCCCGCCAGAACCTCGACCGTCCCCCGGTCGAACAGCGCCGGGTCATATCCCAGCCGCAAGTTCAGCGGCTCGTCGTCGCGCGCGCTGCCGTGGGCGATCAGCACCAGCGGATAATTCGTGATCTCGACCGCCGTCACCTCCGCCACGTGCAGGCCGCGCTCGGCCAGGGCGTCGCGGTCGAACGGGTAGTTCTCGAAGACCACGATGCTGTCGAACAGCCCCGTCCGGGCCGGCAGCCCGCTCCAGCGGCGCAGCGCCGCCAGTGACACGTGCCCGAAGCGGCGGGCCTCCGCCTGGTCCGCCTGCAACCGCCGGAACCAGCCCGGCCCGTCTTCCGCGACCGTCACCCGGACCGGGACCGTGTTGACGAACATCCCCACCATCCGGTCCACGCCGGGCAGTTCGGGCGGGCGGCCGGACACCACCGCGCCGAAGCAGACGTCCGGATCGCCGCCGTGCCGGGCCAGCAGCCGCGCCCACGAGCCCTGGACGACGGCGTTGACCGTCAGCCGGTGCCGTCGCGCGAAGGCGACCACCCGGCTCGAGTCCACTGTGGACATTAAATGTTCCACTGTGGACGTCGAGCGGGCGCGATGGGCGCGGCCCGGCGGGCGGTCGTACGGCAGCCGGGTGGGAACGAGCCCGGAAAGAGCCTTTCGCCAATGGGTTTCGGCGGCCGCCGGGTCCTGGCGGGCCAGCCAGGCGAGGTGGTCGGCGAACGGGCGGCGGCGTTCGGGGGCCAGGCCGGAGAGGTGCGCGAGGACGTCGGTGAGTACCTCGAAGACGCTCCAGCCGTCGAGAACGACGTGGTGGAACGTCCACAGTGTCCGGACCCGGGTGTCGTCCAGCCGGACCAGGGTGACCCGCATCAGCGGCGCCGCGGTGGGGTCCAGCCCGGCTTCCCGGTCGGCGGCGAGCAGCTCGGCCTCGTCGTACGATCGCCCGTCGTGCACGGTCACCGGCAGGGTGACGGCTCGGTGTACCACCTGCACCGGCTCGCGGACGCCGGTCCAGTGGATCGCCGTCCGAAGGGCGGGGATCTCGTCGACCGCCCGCCGCCAGGCGCGTTCCAGGGCCGCGGGGTCGTCGACGCCGGTCAGGGTGAAGCAGACCTGCTCGAGGTAGGTGCCGGGTTCCGACAGGCTGTGGAACAGCATCCCGGCCTGCATCGGGGTGAGCGGGTAGACGTCCTCGACGTGCCGGCCGTCGCCGAGGACCCGGTCGAGTTCGGCCTGGCTCGCCGCGGTGAGCGGGAAGTCGGACGGCGTGCGGCCGCCGGCGCCCGGCTCGGCGCAGTGGGCGGCGATCTCCCGCAGCGCGGTCAGCGTCTCGCCGGCCAGCCGGGTGACGGGACCGGAGTCGTGCGCGCCCGGGGAGTAGGTCCACTCGAATTCGAGTTCGCCGGCCGCGGTGACGGCCGCGGTGACATCGAGGCGCGAGGTGCCGGTGACGTGCGGCGCACGGCTCAGCCCGATGGCGGAGGGAGCTCCGCGGAACAGCGCGCCGGACTCCGGCTCGGCGTCGAAGCGGCCCAGGTAGTTGAACGCCGCCACCGGACGGGATTCCGGCAGTTCCGCCTCCCCCAGGTACCGCAACGCCCCGTACCCCAGCCCCCGGTCCGGGACCGCGCGCAAACACTCCTTCACCGCCTTCAGCACCGCACCCCACCCACCGTCCCGGGGCACCGCCACCGGGCACGGGTACAGCGCCGTGAACCAGCCCACCGTCCGGGACAGGTCGACGTCCTCGAAGACGTCCTCGCGGCCGTGCCCCTCCAGCTCCAGCAGCACCCGCTCCCGCCCCAGCCAGCCGCCCAGGACCCGGCCGAGCGCGCTCACCAGCACGTCGTCGATGCGCGTGCGGTAGGCGGCGAACGTGTCGCGCAGCAACGCCGCCGTCTCGTCCGCGGCGAGCCGGACCGTCACCGCGCGAGGGGGTAGCGGGTCGCCGTCCGGCCCGGCGCCCGGCGCCGTCCGGCGCCAGAACCCGGCGGCGAACCCGCCCGCCGCCACGTGCCCGGCCAGCCGGCGGGACCAGTCGCCGAACGACGTGGTCCGGGGCGGCAGCTCCACCGGCCGCCCGGCGCGCGCCGCCGCGTACGCCGCGCGCAGGTCCGCCAGGAGGATCCGCCACGAGACGCCGTCGACGACCAGGTGGTGGGCGGCCAGCAGCAGCTGCGAGCCGTCCAGGACCGCGGTGAACAACGGGCCGCCGTCCAGTTCGAAGAAGTCCATGGTGGACACCGGACCGACGCGGAAGGCCGTGAACGGTTCCGTGTACTCCTGCCGCCACTCGCGGCCGGCCCGGCGGAAGCGCAGCCGGAGCGCGTCGTGGTGGTCGACGAGCGCCGCGACCGCGGTCCGCAGCGCCGCCTGGTCGACATCCGCGGCGAGGTCGGCCGACACCCATTGGGTGAAGTGCCCGGGGTGCTCGGTGATCGTCTCGAAGAACCAGTGCTGGATCGGCGACAGCGGCACCGGGCCGGCCGGCCGGGGCGCCTCGCGCGCCGCCGGTTCCTCCCACACCCCCGCCGCGGCCAGCTCGGCCGGGGTCTGCCGGAGGAAGACGTCCTTGGCGCTCAGCCGCAGCCCCAGCTGCCGGGCACGCGCCACGACCTGGATGCCGAGGATCGAATCCCCGCCCAGTTCGAAGAAGTTGTCCCGCGTGCCGACGTGCTCGACGCCGAGCACCTCGGCCCACACGCGCGTCAGCAGCTCCTCGGCCGGGCTGCGGGGCGCCGTGCGGACGCCGGCGGCTCGCGGCCGCGGCGCCGGCAGCGCCCGGCGGTCGACTTTGCCCTGCGGCGTCAACGGGAACCGGTCGAGCAGCACCAGCGCGCCGGGGACCAGGTGGCCCGGCAGGCTCTTCCCCAGGAACTCCCGCACGGCGCCGGGCTCGACCGGACGGCGGGGCACCACGTACCCGGCCAGCCGCTTGTGGCCGGGGGTGTCCTCGCGCGCCACCACGACGGCCTCGGCGACGTCCGGGTGCCGCCGCAGCGCCGCCTCGACCTCGCCCACCTCGATCCGGAAACCGCGGATCTTGACCTGGTCGTCGGACCGGCCGAGGAAGTCGAGGACCCACTCCTCGCCGGCGCGCCAGCGCACGACGTCGCCGGTGCGGTACAGCCGGGTGCCGTCGCCGAAGGGGTCGGCCACGAACCGGTCGGCGGTCAGGCCGGGCCGGTCCAGGTAGCCGCGGGCCAGGCCGCTCCCGCCGACGTACAGCTCGCCGGGCACGCCGGCCGGCACCGGCGCGAGGTGGCTGTCCAGCACCAGGCAGCGCGTCCCGGTGATCGGCCGCCCGATCGGCACCGGCCGCCCGCCGTCGCCCTCGCGGACGCGGTGGCAGGCGGTGAACGTGGTGCCCTCGGTCGGCCCGTAGCCGTTGACCAGCTCCAGGTCCGGGCACCGGCGCAGGACCGCCGCGCACTGCCGCGGCGACAGGACGTCACCGCCGGAGACCAGCCGGCGCAGGCCCGCGAACACGCCGGGGTCGGCCGCCGCCACCTCGTGGAACATCCCCGCGGTCAGCCACAGCGCGGTGACGCCCTCGGCGCGGACGAAGGCGCCGAGAGCCTCGACCGACGGCACGTCTTCCGGGTCGATCGCCAGCCGCGCCCCGGACAGCAGCGCGCCCCAGATTTCCAGGGTCGAGGCGTCGAAGGACAGCGGCGCGTACTGCGTCGAGACGTCGTCAGGCCCCAGCCGGGCGGATTCGTCGGCGCACAACCGGGTCACCGAGCGGTGCTCGATCAGCACGCCCTTGGGCCGGCCCGACGACCCGGAGGTGTAGAGCACGCAGGCCAGGTTCTCCGGCCGGACCCGGCGCGGCGGGGCGTCGCCGGGCCCGCTTCCGTCGTCCGAGAGCAGCACCTGGGCCCCGCGGGGGACCCGGTCGCGTGCCGCACGGGTCGTGACGACCGTCGCGGCGCCGGAGTCGTTCAGCAGCAACGCCAATCGCTCGTCCGGGTAGCGCGGGTCGAGCGGGACGTAGGCGCCGCCGGCCTTCAGGATCGCGAGCATGCCGACGACCGCGTCGATCCCCCGCGGCACGCACAGGCCGATCCGGACGTCCGGGCCGGCGCCGCGGGCGATCAGGGCGTGGGCGAGCCGGTTCGCCCGGCGGTCCAAGTCCCGGTAGGTCAACGCGGTGCCGGCGCAGGTCACGGCGAGGGCGTCCGGGCGTTCGCGGACGCGCACGGCGAAGACGTCGAGGACGGTCCGGCCGGGCCCCTCCACCGGATTGCGGCCGACGGCCAGGAGTTCGTGTCGTTGCGCGGGCGCCGGGAACGGCAGCCGGGACAGCCGCCGGCCCGGGTCGTCGGCGATGCCGGCGAGGAGTGTGCGCAGGTTTTCGGCCAGCCGCCGGATGGTGTCGGCGTCGAAGAGGTCGGTGCTGTATTCGACGGTGGTGCGCAGGCCGCCGTCCCGCGGCTCGAACTCGAGGGTGAGGTCGAACTGGGCCGAGCGCCGGGGCAGGTCGAACTCCTCGACGGCCAGCCCGTCGAGCTCCGGCAGCGCCGAGGGCGCGTTCTGCAGCACGACCATGACGCTGACCAGCGGCGACCGGCTCGCGTCGCGGTCCGGGGCGAGCAGCTCGACCAGGCGGCCGAAGGGGACGTCGTCGTGGGCCATCGCGTCGAGCACGGTCGAGCGGACGCCGGTGAGGAAGTCGGCGAAGGACGGGTCGTCGTCGAGCCGGGAGCGGATCACGACGGTGTTGACGAAGAAGCCCACGAGCCCGGCGAGCTCGTCCCAGGACCGCCCGGCCGTGACCGTGCCGAGCGCGATGTCGCGCTGGCCGGTGTAGCGCGCGAAGAGGACCTGTGCGGCGGCGATGAGGGTCATGAACAGCGTGGCGCCGCGCTGCCGGCCGAGTTCGGCGAGCCGGGTGGTCACGGCCGGGGGAACGGTGAAGCGGTGCGTCGCGCCCGCCGTCCCGCGCACGGCGGGCCGCGGGCGGTCGGTGGGCAGCTCGAGTGCCGAGACGCCGGCGAGCTGCCGTTCCCAGTAGGCGATCCGGTCGTCGAGCTCCGGACCGGCGAGCCGCTCGCGTTGCCAGGCGGCGAAGTCGGTGTAGCGCAACGGCAGCGGGGGCAGCTCGGCGCCCGGGTCCGAGTAGAGCAGGCCGAGCTCGTGGGCGAGCACGCCCATCGACCAGCCGTCGGTGATGATGTGGTGCAGGACCAGGACGAGCAGGTGGTCGTCCTCTCCGAGGCGGAAGACGGTGGCGCGGAAGAGCGGGCCGCGGGCGAGGTCGAAGGGCCGGTGCACCTCGCGTTCGACGCCGTCGGCGGCGCGGACGTCCGGCCGGATCTCCGGCGGCGGCCCGACGACCTGGACCCCCCGCCCGCCGACGGTGGGGAAGGTCGTCCGCAGCGACTCGTGCCGCTCGGCCAGCGTGGTGAGGGCGCTGGCCAGGGCGTCGACGGAGAGGGGGCCGCGCAGGCGGAACCCGGCGCTGGTGTGGTATTCGGCGCTGCCCGGGGCGAGCTGGTCGAGGAACCAGAGCCGTTGCTGCCCGGAGGAGAGGGGAAGAGCGGCGCCGGGTGCGGTGCGGGCGGGCGCGTGCCCGGGGTGCGCGGCGGGGAGGGCCGCGGCGAGCCCGGCAACGGTCCGGTGTTCGAAGACGGCTTGGGCGGGCAGGGCGGTGCCGAGGCGCCGGTTGAGCGTGCCGGCGACGCGCATGGCGAGGATGGAATCGCCGCCGAGCTCGACGAAGTCGTCATCGGTGCCGATGTGGTCCAGGCCGAGCGAGTCCCGCCAGACTTCGGCGACGAGCGCCTCGGCGGGGTTGCGCGGGGAGGTGCCGTCGGGGCGGCCGGGGTCGGGCAGGGCGCGGCGGTCGAGCTTGCCGTTGGCGGTCAGGGGAAGGGCGGCGAGTTCGACGAACCGGGCGGGGATCAGGTGCTCCGGCAGGCGGCTGCGGAGGTAGGAGCGCAGGTCGGTGCCGAGATTCGGCTGGATTTCCGACTCGGCCTCCGCGCCGGACTTCGGCCCAACCTCCGCCCCGATCCCCGCGCCGGACTTCGGCCCTGCCCCGGCCACCAGCGCGGCCCCCTCCCCGCCGGTCTCCGGCGCCGTCCTCCGCACGACGTAGGCGACCAACTGGTCATCGCGGCCGTTGCGGCGAGCCACCACTGCCGCTGCCGCCAGGCCCGGGTGGGTCAGCAGGGTCGCCTCGGTGTGCGCCGGGTCCACTCGGATGCCGCGGATCTTGACCTGGTCGTCGGTGCGGCCGAGGTAGTCCAGCAAACCGTCGTCGCGGTGGCGGACCTGGTCGCCGGTGCGGTACATCCGCGATCCCGGCGGTCCGGCCGGGTCCGCGACGAACGCCGCCGCCGTGGCGCCCGGGCGGCCGAGGTAGCCGCGGGCCAGGCCGGCTCCGGCCAGGCAGAGCTCGCCCGCCCGGGCCGGGCGCAGTGCGGCGTCCCGTACCTCGGCGCGGGTTCCCGCGATCGGGTGCCCCAGCACCGCCCGGCCTTCCGGCACGGTGTCGCACAGCAGACTGTCCACTGTGGTCTCCGTGGTTCCGTAGGCGTTCCAGACCACGACCCCGGCGGCGCGCAGCTCGGCCCCGAGGTCCGGATCGACGGGCTCACCCCCGGCGATGACGAGGCGCGGCCGCGCGGGGCCGTCCAGCAGGCCGGCGAGGATGAGCATCCGGAGGTGGGAGGGGGTCACGTCGAGCACGTCGATCCGCGCGGCCTCCAGCGCGGCGACCGTCTCCCGCGGGTCGAGCCGGTCCAGGACGTGCAGTTCGTGCCCGGCCAGCATCCACAGCAGCGGAACCCACGAGGCATCGAACGACAACGCCGCGGTGTGCGCCACCCGCAGCCGCCCACCGGCGGTCGCGAACAGGCCGTCGCGGTGGGCGGCGAACAGGGCGAGGAGGCCGCCGTGGGTGCCGAGGACGCCTCTCGGGCGGCCGGTGGAGCCGGACGTGTAGAGGACGTAAGCGAGATTGTCCGGCCGGATCCGCGGCGGGGAACCAGCCGGGAAGTCGCCCTCCAGGAACACCGGCACGCACCGGCTCGGCAGCGACGCGGCCAGTTCCGGCTGGGTCAGCACCAGCGTGATCCCCGCGTCCGCGACCAGCTCCGCCCGGTGCCGCGGCGGGTGCGCCGGGTCCAGCGGCACATACGCCGCCCCCGCCTTCAGCGCTCCGAACAGCGCCACCACCAGCTCGGCCCCGCGCTCCAGCAGGAGCCCGACGCGGGTCTCCGGCCCCGCGCCGCACGACGCCAAACGCCAAGCCACTTCGTCGCTGCGGGCCGCCAGTTCCGCGTAACTCAGCCGGGTCCGGCCGCACACCAGCGCGGTTTCCGCCGGCGTGCGCGCCGCCTGGTGGGTCAGCAGATCGCCCACGCTGTTCGATGGTCCAGTCATCCCCAGAATTCCCCGTGCACGATGCCGGAAATCCCGGCGGTGACGAACTCCGGATACTTCCAGCGGCTTCCCGCCGTCGGCAAGCCGCCGATCGAGGGATCGGCCGTCACTGTCCATAATTGCTGCCGATTATCACGGAAATTGATCGTCCAATGAGGACAGAAGGCAATTACGCCGTTCGGCGCCGTCCGCGCACCCGAGACCGTGTTAGCTTCGAATGAGGGGCATCGCTCGAGGGAGGGCGCGTGACAAGCGGTCAGCCGGTGAACGCCGACGACATCCTGGCCGAACTGACCCGGTTCTTCGCCACCGCCACCGCCGGGACCACTCCCGGCCCCGACGAAGACTACTTCGCGCTCGGCCTGGTGAATTCGCTGCTGGCCCTGAAACTGGTCACGCACGTCGAACGCCGCTTCGGCATCGAAGTCGCGACCGAAGACCTCGACCTCGACAATTTCCGGACCATGAACCGCGTCACCGCCTTCGTGCTCCGGAAACGGACCACAATGGACGGCTATCCGGCGGGGTGAGCCGCGGTCGGCAGCAGTTCGAACGTTTCGGCCGCCAGCCGGTCCGCACCTTCGCGGAAATCCGCGTCCAGCTTGCGGAACAACGTCTCGGCCTCGATCGCGGGCCAGTCCCGGGGCAGGTGCCCGGCCGGCAGGTGCGGGTCCCGGCGGACGACGTGCAGCCAATCCGAGTGCAGCACCAGCCGGCGCGTCAGGTCGTCCGGGAACGACGGCTTCCCGCCGTCCCACTTCTCCAGGAAGTCGTGGTAGCGCGAGGCGATCGTCGCGGTGTCGAACGCCTTGCGAACGAGCTCGGCCGCCTCCGTCGGCTTGGCGGGCTGCGCCGTGAAGACCGTGACGTGCCCGTCGACGCCGAGCTGCTCGACGATGGCCGTCACGTCGCGGACGCCGGGAGCGACCCACAACCCGTTCTGCAGCAGGCCGAATCCCGCCCAGGTCAGCTGGCGGCGCAAGTCGTGGCGGTCGCCGCGGCGGGTGTCGGGCAGCGAAAAGCCGACCAGGGTCCAGGCGCCGTCCTCGGCCCGGTTGACCGCGCCCGTCTCCCAGATCCGCCGCCTGCCGTCCTCGAGGACCGCCGCGAGGCGCTCGCTGAGACCGAAGTAGACCTTCCGCCCGTGCCTGTGCCGGGTCAGCAACCCGGTGCCCGCCATCCGGGTCAGCGTCGAGCGGACCGCCTCCTCCGAGACGCCGACGCGGCCGAACACGTCGATCACGCTGCCCGAGTAGATCGCGCTCGCCCGGCCGAGCAGGTGGATGCCCAGGAACGTGAGCATGACGGACTTCGGGCGAGGCCCGGAGCCGGTCTCGGCGGATGACGTCACGAGCGCCAGCGTAACCCGGCCCGGTGACCACTTGATGTTGTGCAGAATATTGACGGCCGTCATGGCCCTGACTAACGTTGAGCTCCGCTCCCCCGTCGTCCGCCCCGGACGAACCTGCCCTCCGCAGTGCCCCGCCCCCGAAGACGAGGGTGAACCCCATGAGCACTCAGCTCCGCAGAGCGGTCGCGTCCAGCTTCCTCGGCAGTCTCATCGAGTACTACGACTTCCTCCTCTACGCCACGGCGAGCGCGGTGGTCTTCGGGAAGGTCTTCTTCGCCGACCTCGATCCGGCACTGGCCACGGTCGCCAGCTTCGGCACGTTCACCACCGGCTACCTCGCCCGCCCGCTCGGCGGCCTGATCTTCGGCCACTTCGGGGATCGCCTGGGCCGCAAGCGGATGCTCGTGCTGACCATGACCCTGATGGGCGTCGCGAGCTTCCTCATCGGCCTCCTGCCCGGCTACGACCAGATCGGCCCGATCGCCCCGATCGGCCTGGTCCTGCTCCGCGTCGTCCAGGGCATCGCGGTCGGCGGCGAGTGGGGCGGCGCGGTGCTGATGTCCGCCGAGCACGCGCGGACGCGCCGCGGCCTGTGGGCCGGGTTCACCAACGCGGGCGCGCCGAGCGGCATGGTGGTCTCGACGCTCGTCATGTCCGCCACCGCCGGGCTGACCTCCGAAGCCGACTTCCTCGCCTGGGGCTGGCGGATCCCGTTCCTGCTCAGCATCGTCCTGCTCGCGATCGGCCTGTTCGTGCGTTCCCGTGTCGACGAGACACCCGCGTTCCTGGCCGCCCGCAAGGAAGAACGCCGGCGGCTGCCGCTCGTGGCCGTGCTGCGCGACCACCCGCGCGTGCTGGCGCTGAGCGTCGGTGTCGGGCTCGCCGCGTTCGTCGTCCAGGCCACGCTGACCACCTTCGTGCTCGCCTACGGCGTCCAGCACGGGCACCCGCGGCAGGAAGTGCTCAACGCGCTCACCCTGTCCTCGGCGTGCGCGGTGGCCGGGATCCTGCTGTGGTCGGCGCTTTCGGACCGGATCGGCCGCCGCCCGGTCGTGCTGGCCGGGGCGGCCGCGATGGCGGTGTTCGGGTTCCTGCTCTTCCCGATGGTCCGCGACGGCAGCGGGTTGCTGCTCGTCCTCGCGCTGGTGATCGGCCAGGGCGTGCTCCACCCGATGATGTACGGGCCGCTGGCCGCGCTGTACTCCGAGCTGTTCGACACCGAAAGCCGGTACACCGGCGCGTCGCTGGGCTACCAGCTCGCCGGGCTCGGCGCCGGGTTCGCCCCGCTGATCTTCGCCGAGCTCCAGCGCGCCAACGGCGGCGGTTCGACCACGCCGGTGTCGTGGACCATCGCCGCCTTCTGCCTCCTGTCGGCCGTCTGCGTGCTGGCGCTGCGGGAGACCCACCGCCGCGACCTGACGCCCGAGCCGAGTGTGCCGGCGGCCGTCCAGCGGGAAGGACACCGAGGATGAGCCGCTGGCTCCGCCGGGCCGGCGCCCTCGTCGCGACGGCGCTGATCGCGTTCGGCCTCACCACGGCGACTCCGGCCCTGGCCGCGACCACCGCGCACTACACCGGGCAGCTGCCCGACGGCGCGAGCTGGGTGGCGGACGTGCCGGCCGCCTGGAACGGCACCGTCATCCTCTACAGCCACGGCTTCGGCCCCCTGGAAGCGCGCAACGCCCCCGACGAGCCGACCGGGCAGGCCCTGCTCTCGGCGGGGTACGCGCTGATCGGCTCGTCCTACAGCGGACCGTCGTGGTGGGCGCTCGCCTCCGCCCCGCGGGACCAGTTCGCCTCGCTCGACGCGCTCGTCCGGAAGATCGGCGAGCCCCGCCGCACGATCGCGTGGGGCACGTCGATGGGCGGACTGGTCAGCGCCCTGGAAGCCGAGTCCGGGAACCGGCGGCTCGACGGCGCGCTGACCACGTGCGGCCTGGTCGCGGGCGCGCTGAACCTGAACAACTACCAGCTCGACGGCGAATACGCGCTCTCACGCCTGCTCGCCCCGGCGCAGCCGGTGAAGCTGGTTCGGTACGCGAGCGCCGACGAAGCGGGAGCGGCGGGCGCGGCGCTGACGAAGCTCGTCACCGACGCGCAGGGCACCGCGGCCGGCCGGGCCCGGATCGCCCTCGGGGCGGCGCTGATGAACACGCCGCCGTGGCTGACCGGTGACGCCCCGCCCGGGCCCGCCGACCACACGGGCCAGGAACAGCAACAGCAGCAAGCCCTCGCGCAGTTCGTGCTCGGGTTCGTGGTGCCCGGCCGCTACCAGATCGAACTGGCGGCCGGCGGGAACAGCGCGGCCAACCGCGGGGTCGACTACCGGGCGCTGCTGTCCGGCAGCCCGCTGGCGCGGCAGGTCCGGGCGCTGTACCGCACCGCGGGCCTCGACCTCGACGCGGACCTGGCCGACCTGACCCGCCACGCGGACGTCACGCCGGATCGGCAGGCCGTCGGCACGCTCGCGCGGACGTCCACGGCGACCGGGCACCTGCGCGTCCCGTCGCTGGCCATCCACACGACCGCGGACCACCTGGTCCCGGTCGAGCAGGAGAACTGGTACGCCCACCGGGTCCGCGCGGCGGGCCGCGAACCGCTGCTGCGGCAGGCGTACGTCGAAGCGGCCGGGCACTGCGCGTTCCGGCCGTCGGAGACCCTGGCGGCGTTGCACGCCCTGGAATCCCGCATCGAGACCGGGCACTGGCCCGACCTCCGGCCGGAGCGCCTCAACGCGGCCGCGGCCGAGCTCGGAGCCCCGGGCCGCTACCTCCGCTACACGCCGGCCCCGCTGACGGGGGCGGACCGCCGCTGAGGCAGGGGGCGGCCGCACTCCTCGGCGGCCGCCCCTTGCGTCACGGTAAATCAATTCTTTTCAAACTTGCATTTGATGTTAAGTGCGAGGGTCCCTAGCGTGGACGGCATGAACCTCACCGTCCTCGCGGCGTCCGGCCGGACCGGACTCGCACTCACCCGGGAAGCGTTGCGGCGCGGGCACACCGTGACCGCCATCGCCCGGGATCCCGGCCGTATCGACCTTCCCGCGTCGGGTCGTCTGCACAAGGTGGCGGGCGACGTCGAAGACCCGGCGAGCATGGCCATCGCCGCCGGCTCGACCGTCCTTTCCGGACTCGGCACGGACCGGGCGGGGGTCCTGCTGGCCGGCGCGAAGGCGGTGGTCGCCGCCGGGCCGTCGCGGATCATCTGGCTCGGCGCGTACGGCACGGGGAAGTCGGCACCGGTGGCCGGGGCCGCCGCGGGGGCGCTCACGAAGCTGCTGGGCGACCGGCTCGGCGACAAGGTCGAGGCCGACGAGACGATCCTCGCGACCGGCGGCACGGTGTTCCACGCGGGCCTCCTCACCGACGGCCCGGAAAGCCCCCACCGGCGCACGGTCGGGCTGGAGGCCGGGCCACCGCTGGACTTCGAGGCGGTGATCAGCCGGGCGACCGTCGCCGCGGCGATGCTCGACGAGGCCGAGACACCCCGCTTCGCGGGCACGATCGCGCTGCCGCTGCCGGAGTGACCGCTAGGCGGTGATCTCTTCCAGGGCTGCCCGCACCTGGCCGCGGAGCCAGGCGTGCGCGGGGTCGGAGTCGTAGCGCTGGTGCCAGGTGCAGCAGATCTCCGCGGCCGGCGACTCCGCCGGGAGCGGGCGGGTGATCAGCCCGAAGGCGTCGATCAGCGGGCGGCCGAGCACCGCCGTGCAGCTGACCAGCGCGTCACTGCGCACCGCCAGCTGCAACGCCGTCGCCAGCGTCGCCACCGAAGCGATCACCTGGCGGCGCAAGCCTTCCGCGGCCAGGACGTCGTCGATCGGCGCCGTGAGCCGGCCGCGGCGGGAGACCAGGACGTGCGGGTGGGCCGCGAACGCCCGCAGGTCCAGGTCGCCGGCCGCCGGGTGACCCGGCCGCATCGCCACCACCAGGGCGTCGTGCCCGAGCACCTCGGAGCGGAACTCGGGCAGGTCCGGCCGGGCGCCACCGAGTTCGACGTCGACGCGGCCGTGCCGGAGGTCGTCCGTGTCGGCGGAGTGCTCGGCCAGTACCCGCAGCCGCACCCCGGGCGCCCGGTCCCGGAGCCGGCCGGCCAGGACCGGGATCACCGACGCCGCGAGCGCGTCGTGGCACTGGATCGTGAACGTGCGGTCCAGACCGGCGAGGTCCAGCTCGCGGGCCGGCTGCAGGACCGCCTGCGCCTGCCGGACCAGCCGGTGCACGTCCTCGCGGACGGCCACCGCGTACGGCGTGGGCACCATCGTGTGACCGGTGCGGACCAGGATGTCGTCGCCGGTCACCGCGCGGAGCCGGCCGAGGGTGCGGCTGACCGCCGGCGACGACAGGTGCAGCCGCTCGGCCGCGCCCATCACGCTGCCCTCTTCGAGCAGCGCGTCGAGCACCGTGAGCAAGTTCAAGTCGAGTTGCACGAACGCAAGACAACCACAGGAGTCCCGATGAGCCAGGACCTGCTCGCCGCCACCACCGCCGCCGTCCGTGCCGCCGGGGCCCGGATGCTGGCGCGCTACTCCCCCGGGGCCCGCCAGCCCGGCTTGCCCGAGCTGCTGGAAAGCCTGCACGACAACGACTCCGCCGTCGCCGAGGTGCTCCGGCCGGCGCTCGCCGCCATCCGGCCGGAGGCGCGCTGGCTCGACGACGAGCACGGCTCCGGGCCGCTGCCCGCCGGCGAGTGGTGGCTCATCGACCCGATGGGCGGCAACGTCAACGCCGTGCACGGCATGCCCGACTGGAACATCGGCGTGAGCCTCGTCCGCGACGGCCGTCCGGTGCTGGCCGTGCTGTACTTCCCGGTGCTCGGCGAGCTGTTCACCGCCACCGAAGGCGGCGGCGCGCACCTCGGCGGCGAGCGGCTGCGGGTCTCCGCCAAGACGGCGCTGGACGGCGCCCTCGCGGGCACCGGCCAGGCCCAGCACGGCCACCGCTTCCTCGAGCGGATGGGCCGGTCGTTCACCGCGATGTCGGAAGCGGCGCTGTACGTGCGGATCTCGGTGCCGGTGACCCACCAGCTCGCCCAGGTCGCCGCGGGCCGGATGGACCTGCACTGGCAGTTCGAAAACGTCCGGTCCCACGCCGCCGGCGTCCTGCTGGTCCGGGAAGCCGGCGGCGTGGTCACGGACCTCGACGGCGGCCCGTGGGACCTGACGAGCGCGGGCTACCTCGCCGCCGCGCCCGGCGTGCACGCCGCCGCGCTGAAGGTCCTCAGCGCCTGAGCGCCCCGCCCGAAGGTCGCGAATGACTCATTCGGGACGTCGGAGGTCCCGAATGAGTCATTCGCGGCACTCACCCGCCCAAGCCGAAGAAGGCGATCGCGGAGGCGGCCATCCCGGCCGAGGGCAGGCTGTGCCCGGCACCCTGGATGCTGTAGGCCTCGACCTTGTCGCCGAAGCGGCGGCGGTTCCAGCCGGCCTGCGGGGTGTCGGCCGACGTCGGCGTCTGGCTCAGGCCGAAGACGTTGGTCCACTGCTCGATTTCCTCCTGCAGCAACGCATACGGCACGAGCGTGTCGGCGGTGCCGTGCCACAGCTGGACGCGCGGGCGGGCGCCGGTGTAGCCGGGGTAGGCCTGGCGGACCGCGTCACCCCACTGCTGGGGGGTGCGGTTCGCGCCGCCGTTGCCAGTGCACTTGCTCGACCACGGCGGGAAGTCCGCGGCGTTCGCGAAGCAGGTGAACGGCACGCCCATGAACGCCGCGCCCGCCTTGAAGACGTCCGGGTAGAGCGCGAGCATCTCGTTGGTCATCATGCCGCCGGAGGACGAGCCGGTGGCGAAGACGCGGTTCGGGTCGCCGCCGTAGCGCTGCTCGGCGTAGGTCACCATCGACACGATCGACACCGGGTCGCTGCCGCCGCCCCGGCGCTTCGCCGCGTCCGACCAGGTGTCGAAGCAGTTCCCGAACCCGGCCTGCTGCTGGGCGCTGGGGTAGATCACGAGGAACCCGTAGCGGTTGGCCAGCGAAGCGAATTCGCTGCCGGAGTAGAACCCGGGCCCCGAGCCGCCGCACCCGTGCATGGCGACCACGATCGCGGGGTTGGCCGGCCGCGTGTCCGGCACGTAGACGTGCATCCGCATCCCGCCCGGGTTGTTCCCGAAGCCGGTCACTTCCACCAGCGAAGCGGCCGACGCCGGGGCCGGGACCACGGCCGAGGTGACGGCCAGCAGCAAGGCACTGGCCATGGTCACGAACGCCGTTCTGAATCCACTCATCGGTGACCTCCGGTCGGCGATCCCCCTCGGGCCTTGAGGTTAGGCAGATTCAGAACGACCGTCAACAATTCATCAAGTATTCTGGGATACCGAAACTTTCGAACTCGGTGATATCCTCGAATTGCCGGACAAACGATTGATGATCGTCGGGAAAACAGCGAGGAACGCATGCTCGAAGCGGCCGATTGGGCGGAGGACGAGGGCGCGCCGGGCGTGCGGCCCGAGGCCCTGCTGCTGACGCTGTTCGGCGACCACGTCCTGGACCGCGGGATCGCCGTGTCGACCGGCGGCGTGATCGCCACGCTCGAGCGCCTGGGCGTCGGCGAACACGCGACGCGGGCGACGCTGAGCCGGATGAGCCGCCGCGACCTGCTCCACACGGTCCGCCGCGGGCGGCAGGCGTTCCTGGGCCTGACGGCGCACGGCACGGCGGTGCTGCGCGACGGCCAGCGCAAGCTCGACGGCGACATCGTCGACCGGCACTGGGACGGCCGGTGGACGCTGCTGACGTTCTCGGTGCCGGAAACCCGCCGCGCGGACCGGTACGCGCTGCGCACCCGCCTGGGCTGGTTCGGGTTCGGGCCGCTGCGCAGCGGCCTGTGGGTCTCGGCGTCGGCGGCCGACATCGCGCCGGCGCTGGCCGAACTCGACCTCCTGGACCACGCGGAGGTGTTCCGCGCGGAGCCGTTCATGTGGACCGACCCGGCCCGGATCGCCCGGGAAGCGTGGGACTTGCCGCGGATCGCGGCCGGCTACGAGCAGTTCCTCCGCCGCTGGAGCGGCCGGGAGCCCGGTTCGTCCGACGGGCTGTCCCTCCGGATCCGGCTGGGGGCGGAGTGGCTCCTGCTGATCCGCCGGGATCCGGTGCTGCCACCGGCGCTCCTGCCGGCGGACTGGCCGGGCACCCGGGCGGCGGCCTTGTTCCGCTCCCTGCGGCAACAGTGGGCGGAGCCGGCCCGGGAGCTGGCGGGCGGACTGCTGGAGTTCCTCGTCGAGGAATGAAACCGACGGCGGTTGCCACGTTGCATGCCACGTTGCAAACTGGGGTTCCCGCTCCCCACCCCGGAGGTCACCGGTGACCGACTTCGATCGACGTGACGTGCTGCGTGCCCTGACCGCGCTGGGCGTGACCGGCGTGACCGCGAGCCTGTTCGGCGGCACCGCCGAAGCCGCCGGCACGGGCCCGCTGGACCTGGAGTTCTCCGTCGCCGAGCAGTTCCGGCCGTTCGACCTGATCGCGCGCAACTTCGTCCAGCTCGACACCCCCGCCCGGCCCGGCGCGCTCGTCACGACCGGCATCCGGCCAAAGGCGCCCTACGGGACCGTGACCGTGCAGGTGCTCGAAGACCGCGCGCCCGTCGTCGCCGGGCTGGCCGGGGCCGGGGTTTCGGTGCTCGGCACCTACCACGCCGGCCAGGCGGCCATCGAGATCACCACGGCCGCGGGCACCGCCGTGGTCAAGACCGCGCCCGCGCAGCTGCGGGCACCGTTCGGCTTCGCCGTGGTGGTCAACGAAAACGCGGTCACCGTCCTGGCCGACCAGGGCACCGGCTGGCGGCCGCTGCTGACCGAGCGCGACCAGGTCCGGGCCCGGATCGACCTGCGCGACCCGGCGGTCCTGGGCCGGCTGGGCTACGCCTACGGCAGCCGCGGTCCGGCGCGGCTGGGCCGGGTCCGGGCCGGGTACTACGGCCAGGCCGGCGTCCGCGACCCGCACGTCGTCCAGTACGCCGACGGCCGCCCCGTCATCCGCCACGGCAAGCTCTACCTGACCATGACCAACGCCGGTCTCGGGTTCTTCCAGCAGGCGCACTGGGCGGTCTGGACGCTCGACCTGGCGGATCCCACCAAGCTCGAGCAGGTGGCGACGCTGTTCTTCGCGCGCGACGGCGTGGTGCTCGGCGACCACGCGGGCCAGATCGTCGTCGACGGCGACCGGTTCATCCTGCTGATGAGCTCCTGGGGCGACTTCTCGTTCAACGGCGTCCACGTGCGCCACACGGTCACCCGCAAGGACGTGCTGTCGGGCGTGCACGTGCTGCCGACCTCGCCGCTCCCGCTGCCCACGACGGTGAGTTCCTGGGACCCGGCCCTGACGAAGATCGACGGCCGCTGGCACATCGCGTTCGTCGAAAGCCCGGCCCAGCAACCGGCGTTCGTGTTCCACCCGGCCCTGGCGGCGGCCCCGCGCGGCGCGGACTACGACGAGGGGCTGACGCTGCTGGGCGCCGACGTGTCGGTGAAGCAGACGGAGGGCACGATCCTGCAGCGCGTGGGCGGCCGCTGGTACCTATTCGCCAGCGACGGCGACGCGCGCGAATACCCGGTGTACGACTTGAGTTTGCGGAAGCTGGGGACGCTGAACGCGCCGTACGGGACGAACATCCCGCACCCGATGCTGGTGAAGATCGGCAACCGCTGGTGGCTCCCGACGTTCGACGGAACCCAGTACGCGGAGGACGTCCTCGGCTACGGCGGCCACGGCAACTTCATCCTGATGCGGTCGAGCTAAAGCACGAATTCGGCCACCGTGCGCCAGGAATCCGGGCGCGTGTTCCCGGCGATCAGGCGCGCCCGGTCGACGGCGGCCCGGATGGGGAGTGCCCCTTCCACCTCGGCGGCTGCCTTCCGCAACGCGGCGACGTCGGCGCGGCGGGTGCTGCCGATCGTCAGGTGCGGGACCACGTCGGGGTGTTCACCGCCGTACGGCGGGCACTCGGGGAACGCGCGCCACACCCGGTGGGTCAGCGCCCGGAACGGTTCGGCCGGGTCGGGAGCCAGCCAGAGCACGTCCTCCCCGAACCAGGCGACCCGGGAGAACACGCACTCGAAAGCGTCGTGCTCGGCGACCGCGGCCTTCAGGTCGCCGAGAACCGCCGAGGTGATCCAGGCCGGCGGGAGGAACGGGTAGAGGACCGTGACGTGGGCCGGGACGCCCCAGGCCGCGGAGTGGTCCAGCTCCTGCCGGTAGAGCCCCACCACCGCGTCGGCGGCGGGAACCGGCACGATCACGGCTGTTTCGGTCGGCCCGGCCAGATTCCTCACCACCGCATGCTCGCACGGCGTGCCCGAAGGTTCAGCTGCTTTCCTCGGGTTTGTGCCGCAGCCGCGTCCACAGGTCCGTTCGCCGTGGCGGCCGGCGGTGCCTGCTCCGCGCCCGGACGCTCGGGCCCGGGCGCGGAGCGGGGGGATTCACCGGTTGGACGCGATGAAATACACGACGACCCCGATCAACGCGAGGACTTCGCTCAGCACGAACGTCGAGTAGCCCATCGTCTGCAGTTTCCCGCGCGCTTCCGGCTGCCGCGCGGTACCATTGATGACGGCGGCGAAGATCAGGCCGACGCCGATTCCGGGGCCGATCGCCCCGAGTCCGTACCCGATGGCGGCGAGGCCGGGGTTGATGTTGGCGGTCTGGGCCAGAACTGTGTCACTCATGGACATTCCCCTTCACATCGGTCCACGCGCACGCTCGCGTGGAACAGCGGGCTCGTGCGTCACACCGGGCATGGTTCAGGGTCGAGCGAAGGCGGCGGAAATCGCAGAAGGGACGTCGGATCGAGGCAGATCTCGCCGGCCGGGCGGGATTGTCGGTAAACGAGTGGTCCGAACACCGACAGGATATCACGGGAAATCGGACGGCGCCGCCGGACAATCGGGCGGCAGCCACCCGAAACGTCCATTGTGGCCGGTCGAGCGCACCCGGCCACGCGTGAGTCGGCCCGGCCGATACGCCGGCCGCCCCCGAGAGTCGCCCACCGCGTCGCACACGGAGAGTGATCGAGCGAGCGCAAGTTCGCCCGCCTCACCAGAAGGCTTTGTCCGAATCGTTCGCCGTTCACCCGGCGCGGTCGAGAAGGCCCCGCGGACCCCGGCTTGTTTCGAAACTCGGTGTACACCGTTAACCAAAGCCGGAAAGCCTCCGGACAAACCCCGGCGGACGCCGAACCCGGCCCCACGCCCGCCTAATTTATCAGCCGGAGAGAAATAGGATTCATGTTTGTGCACTCATTGCCGAGAGCCTCCACCCGGCCCGTCGGCCGGGCTCTCCGGGCTCCCCTCCGCACCCGGCGTCCGAGGCGGTCCCGAGCACCCGGCCGCCACCCGCGCACCCCACGGTCAGCGCGGGTTTCGCGGCGTAATGACCCCTTCGCCGTTCGTGCAACCGGACGGGGCGCCAGCACCACCCGCGGGGACCCTACCAGCGGAGATCAGCTCGGCCTCCCGGTGTGCTGCCACCACCATTAATGGTGGTGCTAACACCACCATCCCCGGGTATGTCCGAATACATCCCGAGTCAAACTGTCCACGAACTGATACTACTGGCGAGTTAGGCGTTTCACTGGTCCGAACGGAGGTACCTAAGCCACCGGCCCTCTGCCACTATCTTGCGCAAAATACATCTTCGGATGGTCCGCGATGAGCGGCGGGCTGCCCGAATCTGGGGGTCGATCAAAGTGGAAATCGAACTACTAGGCGCCATGGAAATAAGATCGAATGGGAGAATTTACTCGATACGCGCGAAGAAAGTCCGGACCTTGCTGGCGATGCTGGCGCTGTCGCCGGGACGTCCGGTGTCCTACGAGCAACTGGCGGACGAGCTGTGGGGCCCGCGGTCGCTCGCCAACTCCCGCAACGCACTGCAAGCGAACATCGCACGGCTGCGCCGGCTGTTCAAGCCGATCACCGACGCGAGCGGGGAGGAGATCGTCCGGACCACCTACAGCGGCTACCAGCTGGAGGTGCCCGCCGAGGCGATCGACTCGCACCGGTTCCTCGAACTCGCGCGCCGCGGCACTTCCCTGGTCTCCACCGCACCGCAGGAAGCCGTCGGCATCCTGCGGGAGGCCTTGGTGCAGTGGCGCGGGCCGGCCCTGATGGACGTGCAGGAGGGGGTGCGCTGCCGGGCCGCGGCCACGCACCTCAACGAGCGGCGGCTGGCCGTGCAGGAAGACCTCATCGCCGCCCGGCTGGCGGTGGGGCAGCAGCACGACATCGTGCACGAACTGCGGCAGCTGGCCACCGAGAACCCGGGCCGGGAACGGCTCAGCGAACTGCTGATGCTCGCCCTCTACCGCACCGGCCAGCAAAGCGAGGCGCTGTCGGTGTTCCACCACACCAGCAAGTGGCTCGGCAGCGAGCTCGGCCTCTCGCCGGGCCGCGCGTTGCGGCAGCTGTACCAGGCCATCCTGGTCCAGGACTGCATGCTCGACTGAACACCGGTTCCCCTTTCGCAGCAGGGACGGCGATCTTCGCCGTCCCTGCTGTCGTTTCGCTGTCACGGACACGGTCCGGGCTCATCCACTCTCCTTCCGTGATCGACGGCCATGATCGTGGCGCACCCGGATGACGGACGGCTGACGGTTTGCCGACGCCGTCCTTCGTCAGCGGTCGGTCAGAGGGCCGTCATCTGCGCTGGCTAGTTTCCGGCCAGGCCGAAGTTCGTCCGAAAACCGGTACAGGAGTGGTCATGACAGCGGCAGTGTCCGAGCGCAGGGAACAGATCCGCGCGATCGTCCGCGAGCACCTCGAGCTCGAGGACGGCGAACTTTCCGAGACGAGCAACTTCATCGAGGACCACGAAGCCGACTCGCTCACGCTGATGGACGTCCTCGCCGCGCTGGAGAAGCAGTTCGGCGTCACGATCGACCAGGCGCAGTTCCGCCGGATGGTCGACCTGGACAGCGCCTACGAGGTCGTCGCGGAATCCGCCGGCTGGTAAGGGAAATCCGATGAGCGAGCACTCCACCGCACCCGGCAGGCGGGTGGTGATCACCGGCTGCGGGGTGGTTTCCAGCCTGGGCACGGGCATCGCCGAGTTCACGGCGGCCCTGCGCGCCGGGCGCAGCAACGTCCGGCCGATCAGCGTCTTCGACACGACCGGCTTCGAGCACAACAACGGCTGCGAGGTCATCGGCTTCGAACCCGAACGCTGGATCGAAAACGTCGACATCGAGTCGCTCGGCCGCGCCAGCCGGTTCTCCACCGCCGCGGCCCGGCTGGCCGTGGCGGACTCCGGCATCGACCTCGACGTGCTGCGCGAGGCGCGCTGCCTGCTGTCGATCGGCACGACCGACGGCGAGTCGCACGAGCTCGACAGCATGGTCTCGCTGGAGATCGCGGCCGGTCCGGAGGCGATGAGCCCGCGGCTGGCCCGGCGCACGTCGGCCGGCCGGCTCGCCACCTCGATCGCGCACGAGCTGCGGCTGTCCAATGTGGAGGTCGGCAGCATCGCGACCGCCTGCTCGGCCGGCAACTACGCGATCGGCCACTCGTTCGACGCGATCCGGCTCGGGGAAGCCGACTTCGCGTTGTGCGGTGGCGCGGACGCCGTCTGCCGCAAGACGTTCACCTCCTTCTACCGGCTGCGCAGCATCGCCCCGGACTACTGCCGCCCGTTCGACAAGAACCGGCTGGGCATCCTGACCGGCGAGGGCGCCGGCATCCTGATGCTGGAGAGCCTGGAGTCGGCGACCGCGCGCGGCGCCCGCATCTACGGCGAAGTGCTCGGGTACGGCCTGTCCTGCGACGCCCACCACCCGGTGGCCCCGCACCAGGGCGGCATCGCCCGCTGCATGGAGCTGGCCCTGGCGAACGCCGGCGTCAAGCCCGCGGAGGTCGACCTGATCTCCGCGCACGGCACGGGTACCCACGCCAACGACAAGACCGAGGCCGCGGCGATCCGCGAGCTGTTCGGCGACGACACCCCGCGCGTGGTCTCGATGAAGTCGATGCTCGGCCACTCGATGGGCGCGGCGAGCGCACTGGCCGCGATCGGCTGCTCGGTCGCCATCACCGAAGGGTTCATCCCACCGACGATCAACCACGTCGAGACCGACCCCGAGTGCGCCGTCGACTGCGTGCCCAACGTGGCGGTCGAGGCGGACCTGCGGATCGTGCAGAACAACGGCTGGGCCTTCGGCGGCAACAACTCGGTCGTGCTGATCGGCCGCTACGACGGCCCGCGGGAGGCGGTCGCATGAGCACGAGCTCTCCGGCCGCCCCGGTCATCTCGGCGTGGACGGCGATCTCGCCGTTCGGCCACGACCGCGCGGCCTTCGCCGACGGCGTCCGCACCCGGACGTCCCCGGTGTCCACAATAGATGAACAACGCTGGGCGCGGGGACCGGCGGGAACGGCGGCCACCGTCCCGGGCTTCGAGCCGCGGGAGTACCTCGGCACGAAGGGCACCCGGGCGATGAACCGGGTCAGCGGCCTGGCCGTCGCCGCGGCGAAGCACCTGCTCGCCGACATCGGCGTCGAGCCGGGCGACGAGCGCGACGACATCGGGTTCGTGCTGGGCACCACGACCGGCAGCTTGCAGAGCATGATGGACCTGACCCGCGCGTCGCTCACCGGCGACAAGCCCGACCACGTCGAACCGGCCGCGGTCCCCGGCTGCGTGATGAACTGCGCCGCCGGGCAGGCCGCGATCTGGCACGGGCTCAAGGGCCCGAACGCGACGATCGCCGCGGGCCGGACCACCGGCCCGCACGCGCTGAACTACGCGCGGCGGCTGCTGCGGACCGGCCGGGCGACCCGGGTGCTCTGCGGCGCCGCCGAGGAGTACTCCCCCGCCCGCGCCTGGGTCGAGCACCACCGCCGCGGCGGGGACGACCCGGTGGTCATCGGCGAGGGCTGCGCGATGTTCCTCCTCGAGCCCGCGGACCTGCGGCCGCCCGGCCGCCGGGTGCTGGGCACCCTGGAGGGGTTCGAGTCCCGGGTGTGCCTGGACGGCGATCTCGCCGGGACGGTCACCGTCGCCGTGCGCGCGCTGCTGGCCTCGGCCGGGGTCGCGCCCGAGCAGGTGTGGGCCGCGACCGGCAGCGGCTTCACCGACCAGCGCGGCGAACCGGTCGAGACCACGGCGCTGCGGGCCCTGTTCGGGGACGCGGCCGTCGACCGGGTGCCGTCGGCGGACCTCCTGGGCGACACGGCGTCGGCGAGCGCGATGTTCCAGCTCGCCGCGGTCCTCAGCGTCGCGGAATCCGCCGAGCGGGCGGGCGCCGACCACACGGTCGTCACCACCTGCGACGACGACGGTGCGGTGGCGTGCACGCTGCTGCGGCTCGGCGAGCCGGTCCGATGAGCGCGGGCAAGGTCGCGCTGGTCAGCGGCGGGTCGCGGGGCATCGGCCGCGCGGTCGTGCTGAGCCTGGCCGGAAGCGGCCACGACATCGCGTTCTGCTACCGCTCGGACGAGCAGTCCGCCGACGTGCTCGCCAAGGAGGTGCACGGCCTCGGGCGGCGGGCGGTCGCCACGCGGGTCGACGTCACCGACCGGGAGGCGGCCGGTGAGTGGGTGGCCGCCACGGCCGCCGACCTCGGCGTCCCGGACACCGTGGTGACGTCGGCGGGCATCACCCGCGACGGCGCGTTCGTGACGATGACCGAGGACCGCTGGACCGACGTGCTGCGGACCAACCTCGACGGCGTCTACAACGTCTGCCAGCCGGCCGTGTTCCTCATGCTCAAGCAGCGCCGGGGCAGCGTGATCACGCTGTCCTCGGTGTCCGGGGTGTACGGCAACCCGACGCAGGTCAACTACTCGGCGTCGAAGAGCGGCGTGATCGGCTTCGCCAAGGCACTGGCCAAGGAGGTCGGCCGGTTCGGCATCCGGGTCAACGCGGTCGCGCCGGGCCTGATCGAGACCGACATGACCGCGCAGATGACGGACAAGGCGCGCGAGAAGCTGCGCGCGGCCATCCCGCTGGGCCGGTTCGGCACCGCGGGCGAGGTCGCCGACCTGGTGGCCTACCTGGCGTCGGACCGCGCCGCCTACATCACCGGAAGCGTATTCGAGATCGACGGCGGCCTGGTCGTCTGAGGGGAAGGTCCACAGTGGACTCCGATAGCCCGAACTTCATCGCGCGGTTGAAGACCGCCGCGCTCGGCTCGGCCGAGCACCCGCTGGTCTTCCTCGGCAACTTCGAGGTCGAGGAGCTGTGGGCGGCCGACGAGCTCGGCCTGCCGCGGGTGTCCGCCGCGGGCAGCACCGCGGTGGTCAACAGCATGGACGAGTTCGCGCTGCTGCTCGGCGGCAAGGGCGACCACGTCGTGCTGAAGCACGCGCCCGACCCGGACTACCACCGCTACCTGCTCGACCTCGGCTTCGAGCTGCCCGAAGTGCACGTCGTGGCGGCACCGGACCCGGCGCGCAACGTCAGCCAGGACGCGCTCGCCGACCCCGCGCTCGTCGCGGCGCTCACCGAGCTGGCCACCGACGGCGCGCACCTGCTGCCGCACGGCGCGTCGGCCGTCGAAGAGGAACTGGCGGCCCGCACCGGGGTTCCGCTGGCCACGCCGCCGGCCGCGCTCTGCAAGGCCGTCAACAGCAAGGTCTACAGCCGGCAGCTGGCCGACGAGCTCGGGCTGCGGCAACCGCCGGGCTGGATCTGCGACACGCCCGAGCAGCTGGCCGACGCCGTGCCGGAGGCCGCCAAGGTGCTCGTCGAGGGCGGCACGGTCGTGGTGAAGGAGGCGTTCGGCGTGTCGGGGAAGGGCATCGCCGTCGTCACCAGCGAGCAGCGGCTGCTGCGCCTGCAGCGGATGATCGAGCGGTCCGCGCGGAAGGCGGGCCGCGACCGGATCGCGCTGGTCACCGAGACCTGGGTCGACAAGCGCGCCGACCTGAACTACCAGTTCACCGTCGGCCGGGACGGCTCGGTGCGGTTCGACTTCGTCAAGGAGGCGATCACCGAGAACGGCGTCCACAAGGGACACCGGATGCCGCCGCGCCTCGACGGGGCCCAGCACGCGGTGATCCGGCACGCGGCGGACGTTCTCGGGGCCCGGCTGGCCCGGGACGGCTACTACGGTGTCGTCGGCGTCGACGCGCTGGTCGAGCCGGACGGCGGGATCTTCCCGGTGCTGGAGATCAACGCCCGCAACAACATGTCGACCTACCAGGTGCCGCTGCAGGAGCGGTTCGTGCCCGAGGGCGCCGTCGCGATGGCGCGGCACTACCCGGTGCGCCTGGCCGCTCCCCTGCCCTTCGCGCGGCTGCGCGAGACGCTCGGCGACCTGCTGTTCGCCGGGTCCGGGAGCGGGCTGCTGGTCAACAACTTCGCCACGGTCAACGCGGGCGCCGGCGTCGCCGCCGCGGGGGAACCGTTCGCCGGCCGCCTCTACGGCGTGCTCATCGGCCCGTCCGTGGAGACGCTCGACGAACTGGACCGCCGCATCACCGACCGCCTCAGGAGGCTGCCAGCATGAGCACCAGCACGTCCGTCCCGGAGTTCGCCGTGATCTCCGGGGCGCAGGTCCACGAAGTCCTCGGCGGACAGGAAAAACTCGTCATCGACCTGATCGAGTCCGCCTACCGCCTGCATGGCGCCGGCGACACGGTCAACCCGCCGTCCTACTTCCTGCGCTTCCCGGACCGGCCGTCGTCGCGGATCATCGCGCTGCCGGCGTCGGTCGGCGGCGACATCGCGGTCGACGGGCTGAAGTGGATCTCGAGCTTCCCGGAGAACGTCGCGAGCGGGCTGCCGCGCGCGTCGGCGATCCTCGTCCTCAACGACCGGCGGACCGGGTATCCGCTGGCCTGCCTGGAAAGCTCCATCATCAGCGCCACCCGCACCGCCGCGTCGGCCGCGCTCGCCGCCGACTGGCTGACCCGGGACCGGGCGCGGCCCGCCCGGCTCGGCATCGTCGGCACCGGCCTGATCGCCCGGTACATCCACACCTACCTGGCCGCCGGGGGCTGGGACTTCGACGACGTGGGCGTGTTCGACCTGAGCACCGCGCACGCCGAGGGGTTCCGCGGCTACCTGACCGCGGCCGGGCAGGCGTCGGTGACCGTGCACGAGTCAGCCGAGGACCTGATCCGCGGCAGCGACCTGGTCGTGTTCGCCACGGTCGCCGGGGAGCCGCACGTCCACGACCCGGCGTGGTTCGACCACAACCCGCTGGTCCTGCACGTCTCGCTGCGCGACCTCTCGCCGGAGGTGATCCTCGCCTCGGCCAACGTCGTCGACGACGTCGAGCACTGCCTGAAGGCGAACACCTCGGTGCACCTGGCCGAGCAGCGGACCGGGGACCGGGAGTTCCTGTCCGGGACGCTGAACGACGTCATGACCGGCACGGTGGCGCTGGCGAAGGACCGGCCGCTGGTCTTCTCGCCGTTCGGGCTCGGGGTGCTCGACCTCGCCGTCGGCAAGCACGTCTACGACCAGCTGCACACCGCCGGCGACCTGCGGACCGTGCCCGAGTTCTTCTTCGAACTCGACCGGTACGGGAAGAAGTGACGGGAGCCCCCGCGTGCCGATCATCACCGCCCCGCAGGACTTCAACACCGACGACCTGTTCGTCGACCTCCGCCGGTTCGCCGGCCACCCGCTGTACCTCAAGTGCGAAGGCTTCAACTTCGCCGGGTCGATCAAGATCAAGGCGGCCCGGTCGATGGTCGCCGCGGCCGAGCGCCGCGGCGACCTGCGGCCCGGCTCGACGCTCGTCGAGAGCTCGTCCGGCAACCTCGGCGTGGCGCTGAGCCTGGTCGCCGCCAGCTCCGGCTACCGGTTCGTGTGCGTCACCGACTCGCGGTGCACGCTCGGGGCCCGGCAGCTGATGGAGACCCTCGGCGCCGAAGTCCGCATCGTCACCGAGCCGCACCCCGAGCACGGCCTGCTGGGCGCGCGCATCGAACTCGTGCGGCGGCTGTGCGCCGAGCACGGCCACGTGTGGCTCAACCAGTACGAGAACGCCGGGAACTGGCGCGCCCACTACGAAACGACCGGACCACAGATCGCCGCCGCCTTCCCCGACGCAGGCGTCGTCTTCATCGGGGCGGGCACCACCGGGACGTTGATGGGGTGCGCGCGGTACCTGCGCGAGCACCGGCCCGGCACCCGGGTGGTCGCGATCGACACGGTCGGCTCGGTCACCTTCGGCACGCCACCGGCCCGGCGGATGATTCCCGGGCTGGGCACCGGAATCCGGCCGCCGCTGCTCGACCCGTCGTACGTCGACGACGTCCTGCACGTCGAAGAAGCGGACACCGTGCGCACCTGCCGGGCCCTCACCCGGGAGGGGTTCTGCTTCGGCGGCTCCACCGGAACCGTCGTCAGCGGCGCCCTGCGCTGGCTTTCCGAGCACGAGGACGTCGGCACGGCCGTGGCGATCGCGCCCGATCTCGGCGACCGCTACCTCGACACCGTCTACCACGACCAGTGGGTGGCCGACCTCTACGGGGAGGACCTGCTCGAAGAGCGGGTGCACGCTCTGTGATCCACCACACACGGCCTAGCACCACCGCGGATCCGGGAGTCACCCCCCGTGAACGAATGATCACGGTTCACTAGACTCGAACACATGCGCGGGCAGCCGAAACCGCGAACGCGCCATGCCCGTCGGGTCGAAGGGGACGATCGTGAAGCCTTCATTGGCCGTCCGCGCTTCCTGCTGGTCCGCCGGCCACGCCGGCGCGGTCATCGCCCTCTGGCTGGTCTTCGTGGGCCTGGCCCAGCTGCCGGGCCTCACCGGCGGGCACCGGCTGGGCGACGGCTCGCTCTCCGACCCCGACGTGGCGGCGAACTGGTGGCCGGTGGTCGCCGCGCCCGTCGCGGTGCTGCTGAGCGTCCCGTTCTCCCGGCTGCTGCTGCTCGTGTCCGCGCTGTTCACCAGCGTGGTCACGGCGGCGTCGGCGGCGATGCTCGACACGGTCTCGGAATCCGTCGCGATGTCCCCGCTCACCGGCAACGCGGCACTGCTGGTCGTCATCACGGTTTCGGTGCAGCACATGCTGTTCACCTTCTGCCGGCGGCGCGAAGCACTGGCCGGCGGGAACGACACGTCCCAGGCCGCGCGGATCGTCGCGAGCACGGCGGGCAACGCCGCCCTCGTCTCCGGCAGCGGGGTGGCCGCGGCGCTGGCCGCGGTGGCGCTCGCCGGATCGGCGAACCTGGTGCCGCTGGCCACCGCGGTCCTGGTGGCGGTGCTGGTGTCGACGGTCGCCGCGCTGAGCCTGCTGCCCGCCTTGAACGACCGCGTGCTCACCTCGCCGCGCGAGCTGCCGCCCCCGAGGTTGTCCGTCGGCGACCTGCCCCGCTTCGTGCGGCCGGCGGCGATCGCGCTCGGCCTGCTTTCCCTCGGCGCCGCCGCGGTGTACGGGTCGCTGCGCGTGTTCTCCCCCGGCTGCC
>NZ_JBSFNC010000069.1:0-45387 GCF_053586895.1 Amycolatopsis sp. NPDC003731
GGGCCGCCGCCACGCCGGTGAGGGCCACGGCGTGCGCGGCGACGCCGGAGAGCAGCCCGGCCGCACGCCCCCGGGCGATGATGAACCCGCGCAATCCCGTCCGAAGCACCCACAACGCCGGGACCACGATCGCCAGCGGCGCCCACCGCAGGCCCAGCGCGGTCGCGTCCGGCGGGGTGCCGAGCAGGCCGCCGAGGTAGCCGCGGCCGAGCGGGCTGAGCACGACAACGGCGTACAGCGCCGCGAAACCGAGAGCCAGTCCCCAAGTCAGCCGGCGGGCGTCGCGCGGGTGCCCGCCGTGCCGGAGGTGGCCGGCCACGACCGACTCCAGGTCGCTGGTCGGCCCGGTGAACAGCGCGAGCAGGCCGTAGAGGCCCGGCCAGACGATCAAGGACGGCTCGGCCAGTGCCGAGCGCGCCACGGCCATCGTCGTGATCAGCTGCGGTGCCATGTTCAGCGCGCGCGTGCTCGTCAGGGCCGCGTGCCGACGCACCAGCGCGCCGAGGCCGGCACCCGGCGCGGTCACGGGTTGCCGCAGCCGGGCGACGGCGGCGCCGAGGATCGCCGCTTCAGTGGCGGCACCGGCGGTCAGGGCGATGCCGCCGACGGCCGCGCCGGCGTCCGGCAGCACCAGGACGAGCGCCCAGGCGGCGCAGGCGGACAACGCCAGCCGGCCCGCGGTGGCCACCGAGATGCCCGCCGTGCGCCGGGCCGCGATGAGCCGGCCGTGGAAGTACCGCCGCACGGCCACCGCGACCGACGCGGGGGCGAGCGCGAGCAGGCAGGTGCGGACCTGGGCGGCGATCCCGTCCGGCAGGTTCGTCGCCATCCGCACCAGCGTGAACAGAGCGGGAACGGTGACCAGCAACGCCAGGACCACCGCGGTGAGGACGCCGACACCGAGCGCGTAGCCGAAGGTGCGGCGGTTCGGCTGGTGGTCGGCGTCGCTCACGACCAGCGGCGTGATGGCCAGCGCGGGGGAGTTGGCCACGACCAGGACCGCCAGCGAGACGCCGAACGCGGCCAGCCCGGCCGCGCCGCCGGCCCCGCGGGCGACCGCGGCCGCGGCGACCGGGATCTCCAGGACGAGCATGGAGGACCCGAACGCCGTCGGCAGCCAGGTCCGGGCCGGCGCTCGCCAGCCGCCGTCCTCAGCGGCCATAGGTGGCGCACGCGCAACCGGGCCGGCTGGTGTAGTCGTCGAACGTGAACGTCAGCCGCCCGGTGTCGATGTAGAGGCTGCGCCCGGCCGTGGCGGCCTCCTTCGCGCCGGAGATCTCGCCGATCACCTCGTTGACCGCGATGCCCGCCAGCATGGCCACGGTCGCTCCGGTCAGGCAGGCCGTCTCTTCGGGCCGCAGGATGTCCAGCCCGTGGATGCCGACGCAGTCCCAGCACGGGGTCCGGCCCGGGATCATCGTCGGCCCCACGCGAGCTCCGCGATCGGTGGCACCGATCGAGGTCAGCGGAACACCGGTGGCCATGCTGGCGTCGCTGGACCACCGGGCGGCGTGCTCGCGCGGGCGGTCGAAGGCGTGGATGAAGAAGTCGGCTCCATCGATCAGCTCCGCGAGGTCGTCGGCCGAGGCGACCGTGCGCTGGTGCGGGGTGAACTCGAGCCGGGAGTTCTGCCGCGCGAGCCGACGCCGCAGCACCTCGACCTTGCGCACACCGACGTCCTCCTCGTCGAGCGTGGCGTGCGTCGGGAGGTTGTCCAGGGCGAAGGTGTCGAAGTCGACCGATTCGAGCCGGCCGATCCCGGCCGCGGCCAGCAGCCGCACCAGCGTCGTCCCGCCCGCTCCGGCGCCGACCACCACGACCCGGGCGTCGGCCAGCCGCTGCTGGCCGTCGAAGCCGGTCCAGTCTTCGCGGTCGAAGAGCCGCAGGTAGTTGATCTGCCTGCTCCACCGCTCGGCGAGCTCCGGGGCGAGGCCGGGGTCCGCCGCCGCGTCCTCGAGGGCACCCGCCGCCTCGAGCGCGGCCAGCCACTTGTCCGCATCGGGGTACCGGGTCGCCAGCTGCTCGCTGGTGGCACTGCCGTCGAGGCCCACCACGAATTCGACGATTTCGTCGGTGGGGTCGGTGACGCGGATCTTGCTCGGGCCGAGGCCGAGGAACAGGTGCGGTTCCCCCTCGCGGCGGTAGACCCGGAGGAAAGGTTTGACTCGGGGGTTTCGCACGCTGATTCCTTTCGAATGCCCCGTTCCCGGATGCGCTTTCCGGCCCTGCCGGACCGGTGCACGACGAGAACCGTGCACCGGTCCGGGTGTTTCCCGGTCAGATCTGGTTGGCGTGCCACTCCTTGACGAGGCCTTCTTCCTCGATGCGCTCGACGGTCATGTCGGTCCACCCCCTCTCCTGCCTGGTTTCCGTTCGATGGAACGAAATCCGCTCCGACGCGTCCTGCGCGGAGCGGCCGAGGGCAGGCCGGTACCCGGCCACGGCCTGGCGAAGATCTTTGCCCCACAGCGGTTTTCCGGGCCGACAGCGCTCCCTGATCGGCCGCGAACTATGGTTTCATGGGACAGCAGGAGAGTCCACGCACACCGCCCAACTCACGTCATTCGTTCGGCGGGGGACCCACCGGTGAGCCGATCGCGAAACATTCGGTGTGCGTGGCCTTTGGGGACAGGGCAACGGGTGGTGCCGATGCCCGAGGCTGCACAGGGGGACCGGAAGGTGTACGACCAACTGGATCTCGCGTTGCTGCGAGAGCTACAGCGCAACGCCCGGCAGACCAATCGCGAGCTGGCGAAGGCGACGCACGTGGTGCCTTCGACGTCCCTGCAACGCGTGCGCGCGCTGCTCGACCGGGGCGTGGTCACCGGCTTCCACGCGGCGGTGGACCTGCGGACCATCGGCCGCGGGGTCCAGGCGCTCGTGTTCGTCAAGATCCGCCCGCCTTCGCGCCGCGTGATCGACCAGTTCCGGGTGTGGATCATGAAACTGCCCGAGGTGCTCGGGGTGTTCGTCACCTCCGGCGACCACGACTTCGTCATCCACATCGCGGTCGGCGACACCGGCGACCTCTACGGCTTCGTGCTCGACCGCCTGACCCAGCGACCGGAGATCGCCGACGTCTACACGAGCGTCGTCTTCGAGCACGCGCGGGCCACCGTGGTCCAGCCGGCGTCCGACCGCGGCCCGGGGAACGGGAAAGCACGACCGGCCTCGCCCGCCGGGAACGGGCACGCTCGCCCGGGCGAGCCGCGCTGGAGCAGCAGGCGCTGAACGCTCACCGGGGGGAACCGCAGACCGGAAGCGCGACCGGGAGGACACGTGGGGGTTGTCATGGACCGTGGGCCGGCGCCGCCGTTGCCCGCGGGAACCAGGGTGCTCATCGTCGAAGAACAGGAGGTGCTCCGCCGCGGGCTGCTCGCCATCACCGACGCGATCCCGGGCGTCCGCGCCTCGGCCGTCACCGAGATCGGCACGGGCGACGTCGATACTGACGTCACGCTGATCTCCACCACGACCCTGATGAACGCCGAACGGGCCGGGATTTCACTGGACCGGCTGCGGCCGGTGATCGTCATCGCGGCGGCCGCACAGCCGGGCTCCCTCGACGTCGCCACCAGCAGGCGGGCCAACGGGTACCTGCTCCAGCGCGACCTCACGCCGGGGTCGCTGCGGGACGCGCTGACGCAGGTGCTGCACGGACGGCTGGTGATCCCCGAGCCGATCGCGGCGTACCTGCTCGACCGCGCGCGCAACCACAGCGTGGATCCGCCGCCGCGCCTGGAACACCTCAGTGCGCGTGAGACCGAAGTGCTCAACATGCTCGTGACGGGCGCCAGCAACAAGGAGATCGCCAACCGGCTCGGAATATCGATCCACGGCGTGAAGCGCCACGTTTCGACGCTGCTGAATCAGTTTCACTCGCCGAACCGGGTGCATCTGGTCTCGCATATCCTGCGATCCGGTGTGATATCTTCGCTTGACCCGGGGGCACGATGAGGCTGGCTTCGTGAATTGTCAAGGGGGCTGGGGGAAATGGGTTCTGCCGTCGTCGAGCGGCGCAAGATCGGCCTGCGCGAGGCCACCGCGATCGGGGTCGGGGGCGTCGTCGGCGCCGGCATCTTCGTCCTGAGCGGCACCGCGAGCGCGCTGGCCGGTCCCGCCGTGATCGTGGCTTTCCTCCTGGCCTTTCTGTCTTCACTCAGCCTCGCGATGTGCTTCGCCGAGCTCAGTTCCCTGCACGGGGACTCCGGCGGGCAGTACGCCTACGCGAAGGCGCACCTGCCGGGCTGGGTGGCGACCGTGGTCGGCTGGGCGAACGTCGGCGCCTGGGCGTCCGGTGCCGCGTTCGTCGGCCGGGGCTTCGGCGAGCACCTGCACCTGCTCGTCCCGGCGATCCCGGCGACCTCGGGCGCCGTCGTGCTGACCGCCGTGATCGTCGTGGTGAACCTGTTCGGGCTGAAGGTGTCCGGCCGCCTGCAGTTCGTGATCATGCTCGTCGAAGTGCTCTTCCTCGGCGTGTTCATCGTCATCGGCGGCACCAACGTCGACGCGCGCCACTTCACGCCCTTCGTCACGCACGGTTGGTACGGGATCGTCGCCGCGGCCGTCGTCGGGTTCATCGCCCTGCTCGGCTGGGACGCGGTGGTCGTGGCCGCCGAGGAGATCGACCGGCCGCAGCGCACGATCCCGCGGGCCATCTTCGCCAGCCTGGCCATCGTTTTCGTGTTGTACATCGGCCTGCTGGTGGTGATCAACGGCGTCCTGCCGTCCGACCGGCTTCGCGGCACCGCGACGCCGGTGGCCGACGCCGCGGCGGTGCTGCTGGGGCCCGCCGGGATCACCGGGGTCAACGTCATCATCGTCGTGGCGCTGACGGCGACGGTGAACGCGTTCGTCATCGTGATTTCCCGGGCGGCGTTCGTCCTGGCGAGGGACGACCGGATGCCCCGGGTGGTGGCGCGGCGCAACGCGCGAGGGGTGCCCTGGGTGGCGATCCTGCTCGCCGGCGGCAGCCAGATCTGCCTGACCGTGTTCTCCGACCTGGAGTTCGCGGTGGCGGCGACCGGGTTCTTGTACATGATCACTTCGGTCGGCGCGGTGGTGGCGTTGTTCGCCGCCCGCCGCCGGGGCGCCGAAGCGGCGTTCCGCACCCCGCTCTACCCGTTGACCCCGGTGGTCGCGCTGGTGTTGTGCTCGCTGTTCGTCATCGGCACCGGGCCGACCGGCATCGTCGCCGGCACCGCGTGGCTGGTGGCGGGCTTGCTGGGCACGGCCCTGCTCCGGCGCCGGTACGGCCGGGCGGGCTCGCCGGCGGTTCCCGAGGCACCGCGCCGGAACTGACCGGCCGCGGCTCACGCCCCGACGACGATCGGCGCTTCGATCCTGCTGACCTCGTTGAGGTTCACCACGACCGAACGGTCGAGGCGGCCGGCGTTGAAGAACACGCGGTCCTGCTCCAGCAACCGGGCGTCGACGCTCAGCGGCAGGTCGAAGATCGAGCCGATGGAGGGCAGCTCCCCGAAGTGGCACCCGGTCGCGGCCTCGAGCTCGGCGACGCTGGCCAGCCGGAGCCGCTTGGCCTGCAGGGGCCCGGCAAGCTCGCCGAGATCGCCCCGCGCATCACCCGGCAGCGCGTGGATGATCAGGTCCTTGCCGCCTTCGCGCTTGTACCGGCGAAGCAGGAGCGCCTTGGCCTGCTGGCTCAGTTGCGAGCCGACGACGCGGCTGTATTCCTCGGCCGAGGCGGCCGGTGGGTGCTCGATCACCTCGAACGGGATTCCGGCATCGGTCAGGTAGTCGATCACTCGCTCGTGCGGGGTGCTCATCGAAATTCCTTCGGAAACAGGGGCATCGGCCACCGGAAACCGTTCGATCAACCGACCGGAATCCTTTGAGCCGACCACTCGGAATTGACGGCAGCCACCTTATCGGCTCGCCCGCGACGGCGGGAACGACGCGCCGGATCACCCGGAACTACCGGCGAAATCGCGTTCCCGATCCCGCTCGGCGGGCGTGCTCGTGGTCCGGCGCATGGTCAACCGCAGGGTGGCCGGCGCCACCATGGACGTCACCACGGCCAGCAGGACGACGATGGTGTACGTCGCGTCGGTCAGCACGCCGAGCTGCAAACCGACGGTCGCGACCACGATCTCCACGACGCCGCGGGCGTTGAGTCCCGCTCCGATGGCCAGCGACTCGGTGCGATCGAAGCGGCACAGCCGGGCCCCCGCGTAGCCGCCGGCCAGCTTGGCGAGCGTCCCGGCCAGGATCGTCGTGACGGCGGCGATCAGCACCGGCGGGTGGCCCAGCGCCGCGAGGTCGACCCGCATCCCCGCCGTGACGAAGTACAACGGCGCGAGCACCGCGACGACGAACGGCCGCAACGAGTCCAGCACCCTGCGCGCGGCCGCCCCGGAGGAGCTGATGAGCAGTCCGCACAGGAACGCCCCGAGGATCGGCTCCATGCCCAGCGCGTGGGTGCCGGCCGCGGCCAGCGCGACCAGCACGACGATGACGGTGACGCCGATACCGCGCCGGGCCGCTTCCCCGGCCCGGGCCGCCCGCCGTCGGAGCAGGTGCATCGCCACCAGCGTCGCGGCGACGACGGCGAGCAGGACGCCGACGGACAGCGCCAGCGCCCCGGCGTCGAGGCTGCCCCGGACCACCGCCGCCGCCGACACCACCGACAGCAGGAGCCACCCGACCACGTCGCTGATCGCCGCGGCGCCGATGATCATCTGCCCGACGTCGCGGTGCAGCAAGCGCATGTCCAGCAGCGTCTTGGCGATCACCGGCAGGGCGCTGACGGCGATCGCGACCCCGACGAAGAGAGCGAACACGGGGCGTCCGACGCCCGGTGCCATCAGCGCGTCCGGCAGGAGGAAGCCCAGCGCCAGGCCGAGCGCCAGGGGCAGCGTGATGCTGCCGAGGCTCACCAGCCCGACGGCCCGGCGGCGGCGCACGATGAGGTCGAAGTCGATGTGCGCGCCCGTGATCGCGACGAGCAGCAGTACTCCTACCTGCGCGACGGCGCCGGTGAGGTGCGCCTGCCCCGGATCGGTGGGCAGCAGCCAGGCCGAGACGCCGGGCAGCACGCTGCCGAACACCGACGGCCCCAGCAAAACCCCGGCGGCGAGCTCACCGACGAGGGCCGGCAGCCCCCACCGGCCGGCGATCCGGCCGAGCAGCACCGCGCAGCCGAGCAGAACACCGATTTGCAAGAGGAAGACGAGCAATTGGTGCGCATTGATCGGAGCAGCCGCCGCTGCCGCGGCAATGGACATGCGGAAACCCCCAGTCAGCCGGTGCCATCTCGACGGCAACGCTCAATATCACGGTGGCACGACGGCTCGACGAGCGTCAATTGACCCGCGCGCACGAGTACCTGAAATTGCCCGAGGGGCCGGTTCACGGATTCATTCAGAGAGGTGCCGGATCCGCCCGTCAGCCGTCATGCCCGGAAAAAGGGACAGCCGGCGAACCTCCGTCTTCGACGCAGAAGAACGTGGCTCCCACGATCGCTTCCGCGACCACAGCGTCCCGTGGACGGCCGGCATGACGGCCCGCGACCTGGCAGCGGCCGCCACGGGATCGGCAGTCCCTCCACAGTGGACGGAATACGCGCGCTGGGCGTCACCGTGGACCAGGCCCTGTGGTCGGCAACGCGCCCGGAACGCAAGAAGCCCACCAGGCCTGGGCCGCGGTCGGCACGGTCCGGCGCGGTCTGGCCGGTCGCGGAGGGGTTGCCCCTCACGAGGCGGAAGCGATCCGCTCCGGCAACCGGGCCGCGAGGTGGGTGATCAGCTCGCTGGTCCGCCGCGGCACGTGGACGTCGTCGCCCAGGAGGGCGTAGATGTCGGCGGGCGGTGTCGGTACGCCAGGCAGCACTCGCACCAGCGCGCCGCTGTCCAGGTGCGCCCGGACCTGCCACTCGGAGCGCATCACGATCCCTCGGCCCCGCAGCGCCCAGTCGGTCACGATGTCGCCGTCGTTGCTCGACAGGCTGCCGTGCACCCGCACCTGACGCGGCTGTGCGGCCCCGCCGAACCGCCACACGGCGAAGTCGCCCTCGTTCTCCCGCAGCACGATGCAGTCGTGCCCGGCCAGGTCTTCGATCCGCTCGGGCGTCCCGCGACGGTCCAGGTAGGACGGTGCCGCGCACGGCACCCGGCGGTTGCGCGCCAGCCGGCGCATCCGCAGGGTGGAATCCGGTGGCGCGCCGACGTGCACGGCCAGGTCGAACTCGCGCCGGTGGGGCCGCAGCGGCAGCGCCGAGGTGTGCACCTGGACGCGCAACCGCGGGTGCCGCGCGGTGAACTCGCCGACCAGCGGCGCGACGTGCGCCCGGCCGAGCCCGAGCGTCGCCTGGACCACGATCGAGCCCGTCAGGTCGCCGGAGCCGTGGCTGACCAGCTCGTCGAGCTCGCGCACCTGGTCCAGGATCGCCTCGACGCGCGAGGCGTAGAGCCGGCCTTCGGACGTCAGCGTCAGCCGCCGCGCGCCGCGGTGCACCAGCCGGACGTCGAGGCGCTGTTCGAGGGCTTTCAGGCGCTTGCTGACCACCGGCAGCGAGACGTCCAGCTCGCGCGCGGCGGCCGTGAGCGTCTCGCTGACGGCGACCACGTGGAAGAAGGCGAGGTCGTCCAGTCTTTCCATGGCAGAAAGGATAGGTTGCCGCCCGCGACCTTGCCGGGGCGCCCGGCCGCCGCCCACAGTGGAGGGACCCCGACGAAGGAGCGGCTCGTGACCCACCGCATCGCGGTCATCCCCGGCGACGGCATCGGGCGCGAGGTCGTCCCGGAAGGCCTGCGCTGCCTGCGCGCCGCCGCCGAAGTCCACGGCTTCGGTCTCGAGTTCACCGAGTTCGGCTTCGCCTCCGCCGCGTACTGGCTGGAGCACGGCGAGATGCTGCCACCGGACTGGCAGGACGTCCTCGCCGGCTTCGACGCGATCTTCTTCGGCGCGGTCGGGTGGCCGGACGCCGTGCCCGACCACGTGTCGCTGTGGGGCAGCCTGCTGAAGTTCCGCCGCGGCTTCGACCAGTACGTCAACCTGCGGCCGGTCCGGCTGCTGCGCGGCGTGCGCGCCCCGCTGCGCGGCCACGGGCCCGGCGACATCGACTTCCTCGTCGTCCGGGAGAACACCGAAGGCGAGTACTCCAGCATCGGCGGCCGCATCTTCGAGGGCACCGACCGGGAGACCGTGCTGCAGGAGACGGTGATGACCCGCGTCGGCGTCGACCGCGTGCTGCGCTACGCCTTCGACCTCGCCGCCACCCGGCCGCGCCGGCACCTGACCTGGGCCACCAAGAGCAACGGCATCTCCATCTCGATGCCCTACTGGGACGAGCGCGCGGCCGCGATGGCCGCCCGCTACCCGGACGTCGCCGCGGACAAGGACCACATCGACATCCTCGCCGCCAAGTTCGTGCTCAGCCCGGAGAAGTACGACGTCGTCGTGGCCAGCAACCTCTTCGGCGACATCCTCTCCGACCTCGGGCCCGCGTGTACCGGCACGATCGGCATCGCCCCGAGCGCCAACATCAACCCCGAGCGCACCTGGCCGAGCCTGTTCGAGCCGGTCCACGGCTCGGCCCCCGACATCGCCGGGCGGGGGATCGCGAACCCCGTCGGGCAGATCTGGAGCGGCGCGATGATGCTCGACCACCTCGGCGAACCCGAAGCGGCCGCGCGGGTCGTCGCCGCGATCGAAAGCGTTCTCGACGAGCAGCCGGCCGTGCTCACCCCCGACCTCGGCGGCGCGGGGACGACCGAGGGGCTCGGCACGGCGATCGCCGAGCGGATCGCCGTCGGGGAGCGGGTGCCGGCGTGAGCGGCTTCGACCCGATCGGCCTGGAGGTCCGCTGGGACCGGCTCGCCGCCGCGACCGACGAGGCCGCGTCGGCCATGCTGCGCACCGCGTTCTCGACGATCATCCGCGAGTCCAACGACTACACGGTCGTCCTGCTGGACCGCCGCGGCCGCACGATGGCCGAGTCGCGGGCCGGCATCCCCGGCTTCGCGGCCTTGATGAGCTCCCTGACTTCCCTGGTGCTGCACCGGTTCCCGGCCGAGGAGTGGCAGGACGGCGACGCCGTCATCACCAACGACCCGTGGATCGCGACCGGCCACCTGCCCGACATCGCCATGCTCGCGCCGGTCTTCCACCGCGGCGAGCTCGTCGCCTTCACCGGCACCGCCGCGCACTCGCCCGACATCGGTGGCACGCCGTCGCTCGCCGCCACCGACCTGATGTCGGAGGGCCTGCTGATCCCGCCGCTGCGGCTGTTCCGCGCCGGGCGCGTCGAGCGGAGCGTCAAGGACCTGCTGCTGGCCAACGTCCGGCTCGCCGACGAGCTGTGGGGTGACCTCGAAGCGCAGGCCGCCGCGCACGCGGTCGGCCGCCGGCGCGCCCAGGAGTTCCTCGAGGACTTCGGCGAGGACGGCTTCGACGAGTTCGCGGACCAGGTGCACGCGATGACCGAGACCGCGATGCGCGCGGCGATCCGCGAGCTGCCCGACGGCGGCTACCGCGCCGGTGTCGACGCGGACGGCGTCGAGGGGCATCCGACGCACATCGAGTGCGCGGTCACGATCAGCGGCGACACCATCGGGATCGACTACACCGGCAGCTCCCCGCAGGTCCCGTTCCCGACGAACTCCACGCTCAACTACACCCGCGCGTATTCGGTGTACCCGCTGAAGATCCTGCTCGACCCGGCCACCCGCACCAACTGGGGCTCCTACCGGGCGATCACCGTGACCGCGCCCGAAGGCACGATCGTGAACCCGCGGTTCCCGGCGCCGGTCGTCGCGCGGCACCTCACCGGGCACCTGCTCTCCTGCGCCATCTACCGCGCGCTGGCGCCGGTGCTGCCCAACCGCGTCATCGCCGACAGCGGGGGAGCGCCCGCGTTGCGGGTCCGGTTCGCCGGGGTCGACGACGCGGGCCGTCCCTTCGCGCAGATGCTGTTCGCCAACGCCGGCATGGGCGCGTCGCGGGACCAGGACGGCCTTTCGGCGACCGCGTTCCCGACCAACTCCGGCAGCGGCAGTGTCGAAGCGATGGAGGTCGCGTCTCCGCTGCGGTTCGTCCGCAAGGAGCTGCGGGAGGGATCCGGTGGCGAGGGGCGCCGGCGCGGCGGGCTCGGCCAGGACGTCGAAGTGCACAACCCGACCAGGCGTCCGGTGCAGCTCGTGCTGCTGGGTGACCGCGAACGGCACCCGGCGCTCGGCATCGACGGCGGTGGGCCCGGCGCCACCGCCCAGGTCGTGCTGGACACCGGCGAGCGCGTCCCGCTGAAGTCGATTTCACAGCTGGCACCCGGCGCTTCGGTCGTCATCTCGTTCCCCGGTGGCGGCGGCTACGGCACACCGGAGGCGAGCCGATGAGCCGCACCGCCCGGATCGGCGTGGACGTCGGCGGCACGTTCACCGACCTGCTGCTGCACGACCCCGCCCGCGGCCTGACCTGGCCCGGCAAGCTGCCCACCACCTCGCACGCGCCGCACGACGCGATCACCGCGGGCATCACCCGGCTGCTGGCCGAGACCGGGACGGAACCGGGCGATGTCGCCGGCGTCGTCCACGGCACGACGCTGGTGACGAACACGCTGCTCGAACGCACCGGCGCGGTCGTCGGCCTGCTCACCACCGAGGGCTTCACCGACACCCTGGAGATGGCTCGCGAGATCCGGTTCGACCCGACCGACCTGCACGCCCGCCCGGCGCCCCCGCTGGTTCCGCGCCACCTGTGCCGCGGCGTGCCGGGCCGTCTCGCCGCCGACGGCACCGAGGTGGCGCCCCTCGACGAAGACGCCGTTTCGGCGCAGGTAGCGGACTTGCTGGCGCACGGCGTCGAGGCGGTGGCCGTCGCCTTGCTGCACTCGTACCGCGACGACCGCCACGAACGCCGGGTCCGCGAGCTGCTCGCGCGCGCCCACCCGGATCTGCCGGTCACGCTGTCCAGCGCCGTGACGCCGATGCTCGGGGAGTACGAGCGCGCGAGCACCGCGTGCCTCAACGCCTACGTCCAGCCGCTGGTGGCGCACTACCTCGACGCGCTGCGGGCCGACCTCACCGAGCTCGGCATCGACGCGCCGCTGCACGTCATGCTGTCCGGCGGCGGCGTCACGACCCTCGACGACGCCAAGGCGTTCCCGGTGAGGCTGCTCGAATCCGGCCCTGCGGCGGGAGCGATCGCCGCGGCCGCGGTGGCCCGCCGGGCCGGCGAGCCGGACGTCCTGTCGTTCGACATGGGTGGCACCACGGCGAAGATCGCGATCGTCAGCCGCGGCGCGCCGCGGCGCAAGCACGACTTCGAAGCCGGCCGCGTCGACAAGTTCAAGCCCGGCTCGGGCCTGCCGGTGAAGCTGACCGTCGTCGAACTGATCGAGATCGGCTCGGGCGGCGGGTCGATCGCCGCGCCGGACGCGCTGGGCCTGCTCAAGGTCGGCCCGCGCAGCGCCGGGTCCGTACCGGGGCCGGTCGCCTACGGCCGCGGCGGCGAGCAGCCGACCGTCACCGACGCCGACCTCGTGCTCGGCTACCTCGACCCGGACGCCTTCCTCGGCGGTGAGATGCGCCTGCGCACCGACGAGGTGCACAAGGCGGTGGCCCGGGACGTGGGTGACCCGCTGGGCCTGGACGAGACCGGCGCGGCCGCCGGCATCATTGAGGTCGCCACCGCGAGCATGGCCGCCGCCGCGCGGATGCACCTGGCCGAGCACGGCCGCGACCCCGCCGGGTTCGCGCTGGTGGCGTTCGGCGGCGCGGGCCCCGTCCACGCCTACGGCCTGGCGAAGCAGCTGAAGATCGCGCGGGTGATCGTCCCGATGCGGGCCGGTGTGATGTCGGCGTACGGCTTCCTCGTCGCCGCGCCGACGGTCGACCTCGCGCGCAGCCTGCCCTCGCCGTTGTCCGAAGTGGACTGGAATCGCGTCGATGTCCTGTACGCCGAAATGGCCGGGCAGGCCACGGCAGTGCTCGGCCCCGGCGCGAGCCTGCGGCGCTCAGCCGACCTGCGCTACCTGGGACAAGGTTCGGAGATCGAGGTCGAGCTGCCCGAAGGGGACGGGCTCCGGGGCGCCTTCGAAGACACGTACCGCGCGGCGTTCGGGCGGACGCTGGACGGGCCCGTGGAGGTCGTCAACTGGCGGCTCACGGCCCGGCTGCCCGGGCCCGACGTCGAGCTGGGGTGCGAACCCGTCGACGGCGACCCGCGGCGGGGCGAGCGGGACGTGTACTTCCCCGGCCACGGCCGGCTGCGCGCCGCGGTCTGGGACCGCTACCGGCTGCGGCCGGGCACCGAGCTCACCGGACCCGCCGTGTTCGAGGAACGGGAGTCGTCCTGCTCCTTCGGACCGGGCTGCCGCCTCCGCGTCGGCGACGACCTGACGCTCTTCGTGGACGTCGGATGAGGCCTCAGGAGCCCGCGAGCAGGTCGGCGAGCCCGCCGCGGGCGTCTTCGAGCACGAGCGCCTCGGCCGCCGCCGAGTCGCCGGCACGCAGGGCCCGCACGAGCCGGCGATGGGTGGCGTAGCGGTCCAGCCCGAACGTGTCGTCCGCGCTGACGCGTTCGAGCACCCGCGCGCGCCGCTCCGGGCGGGAGAACACCCGGGTCTGGTCGAGGAGGCGGACGAGCACCGGGTTGCCGGCGCACGCCTCGACGAGGGCGTTGAAGCGCTGCATGGCGTCGAAGAGCCGGCCGACGTGCTTCTCGACGTCCTGGCCGGACTCGTGGCGCTGCTTGACGAGGATGAGCAGGTCGTCGGCCTCGTCGAGGATCGCGTCGAGCCCGGCCAGCTGCTCGGGCGTCGCGTGCCGCGCGGCGAAGCGGGCCACCATGCCGCGCAGGCCGACCTCGACCTCGGCGAGGTCCTGGACGGCGACGCCGCCGAACATCGCCACCTTGACCGTCCGCGGGCCGGACCGTTCGAGGAGGCCGTCCTGTTCGAGCCGCCGGATGGCTTCGCGCACCGGCGTCGGGCTGACCGACAGCTGCTCGGCGAACCCGCGCTCGGTGACCTTCTGGCCGGGGCGTAGCTCGCCGGTGGTGATCGCGTCGCGGATCGCGCGGTACACGCGATCGGCCAGCGTGTCGGTGGTCAGTGCTTCACCCAGCATGGGTCCGAGTCTACGGCAAAACTAATTTGCAACTCTTGACCATCTTGCTATAGCAAAAGTACGGTGGCGGACATTGGTCGAGGAAGGGGCCGACGATGACGTTGACCACCCCGCGCGTCCGGACGGGACGCATCACGTTCTTCGTGGCTCTGGCGGTCTTCGCGCAGGAGTCGACGTGGAACCTCTACGACTCGCAGGTTCCGCCGCTGCTGCGCGAGCACGTCGGCAGCGCCGCGCTCATCGGCGCGCTGATGGGCATGGACAACCTGCTCGGCATCTTCATCCAGCCGTGGATGGGCAACCGCTCCGACGGGACCCGGACCGCGTGGGGCCGGCGCATCCCGTACCTGGTCGTCGGCATGCCGGTGGCGGCCGTGCTGTTCGTGGCCATCCCGCACGCCGCGGTTTCGCTGCCGCTGCTGATCCTGGTCATGTTCGGCTACGCGCTCGTCGCGAATTCGTTCAAGCCGATCGCCGAATCCCTGCTCCCGGACTACATCGGGCCCGAGCGGCGCAGCCGGGCCAACGCCGCGGTGAAGATCGCCTCCAGCATCACGGTGATCGTCGCCGCGCTGATCAGCATCTTCCTCATCGACGACTTCCCGAAGCTGTCCTTCGCGATCCCGGCCGTCCTGATGCTGGTGTCGGTGGGCGTGCTCGCCTGGCGGGTGCGCGACAGCAAGTCCCCGGCGTACCAGGCGGCACTCGAAGAGGACCGCGCCGGGCACACCGAGAACACGCCTCGTGTGCGGATGCGGGACGTCCTGCTGGACATCGTGCGCGACACCGACCGCAGCCGGCTGCTGGTCATCGCGGCGGTGCTCGCGTTCGGCAGCGCGTGGTTCGCCTCGCGCTCCCTCATCACCAACTACGGCATGGAAGCCCTGGGCATGTCCCGCGGCGACGCCGGCGGCCTCACCCTCCCCAGCGGACTCGCGTTCATCGCGGCCGCCTACCCGGTCGCCCTGTTCGCCGAACGCTTCGGCCGCCTGCGGGTGATCCTGATCGGGATGGCCGTGTTCGCGGCGGCGATGGTGCTCGGCACCCTCGTCCGGACGCCGGCCGGCACGGTCGTCGCGATGTGCGTGGCGGCCGCGGGCGCGTCGGCGTTCATGGTCAACATGGCGGTGGTCCTGTGGAACCTGGCGCCGTCGGCCCGCGTGCTCGGGACCTACACCGGGTTGTACACCGTCGGCTGGGCCGGCGGCGGGTTCCTCGGGCCGGCGCTGGTCGGCGGCATGGTCGACGTGACCGGGTGGCCGTTCCTGCTGCTGGACATCGCGGTCGTCACCGCGGTCGCGGTGCTCCTGGTGGCGCGCGTGGCCCAGCTGCAGCGCCGCCGGACCGACGGGCGGGTCCTGTGAAGCGGGTCCTGATCACCACCGACTACCTGCGCCCCGGCGACGACGTCGACGTGTACCTGCGCGAGGCCGGGCTGGACACCGTGCACCTGCCGATGACCGGCAAGCGCGATCCCGGACAGCTCGTGGCCGCGCTCGAACGGATCGACGCGGCGCTGGTGGCCAACGAGCCGCTGTCCGCCGATGTCCTGGCGCGGGCGCCGCGGCTGCGGGTCGTCGTCCGGACGGGCGTGGGGTACGACTCGATCGACGTCGAAGCCGCGGCCCGGCAGGGGATCAGTGTCAGCAACCTACCCGGCGTCAACGCCAACGCCGTCGCCGAGTACACCCTCGGATTGCTGCTCGCCGCGGCACGGCGGCTCGTGCAGTCGGCTTCCGGCGTGGCGCGGGGGGAGTGGCCGCGCGAGGACGGGCACGAGCTGCGCGGGTCGACGCTCGGGCTCATCGGGTACGGCGCCGCGGCGCGGGCGGTGGTGCCGCTGGCCCGCGCGTTCGGGATGACCGTCGTCTGCGCCACCGGGGTGCGGGACCCGGACGTCCGGGTCGTCGAGCTGGCCGAGCTGCTGTCCACTTCGGACTATGTATCGGTGCACACGGCGCTGACCGACCGGACCCGCGGACTGCTGGACGCCTTGGCGTTCAAGCGGATGAAGCCGACCGCGGTGCTGGTCAACACCGCGCGGGGAGCGATCGTCGACGAAGAGGCGCTCGTGGCGGCGGTGCGGTCCGGCGAGATCGCGGGTGCGGCGCTCGACGTCGTCGGCGAAGAGCCGTTGCCGGCGGATAGCCCGCTGCGAGGCGTGGACGGCATCGTCGTCTACTCGCACCTGGCCGGGCAGACCGCCGAAGCGCGCCGGGCCGCCGGCCTGCGCGGGGCCGAAGAGCTGGTCGCGGCCCTGGAAGGCCGGGCCCGGCACGTGGTGAACGGAGAGTTGTGAGGGACATGGAGAAAGTGCGTGTGCTGGCCCCGAGCGGCATGCTCGGGGCGGGCTGGGACCACGCGACGGTCGAGCGCGGCATCGCCCTGGGCGCCGACGTCATCAGCATCGACGGCGGGTCCACGGACTCGGGTCCGTACTACCTCGGTGCCGCGACGGCCAAGACGACCGCCAAGGCCGTGGCGCGCGACCTGCGCAGCCTGTTCACCGCCGCCGCGGGCGCCGGTATCCCGGTGATCGTCGGCTCGTGCGGGACGAGCGGGACCGACGCCGGCGTCGACTGGGTCGCCGGGATCGCCGCCGAAGTGCTCGCGGAGGAGGGCTTGGACCTCGAGGTCGCGAAGATCTACAGCGAACAGGACGCGGCCGCGCTGAAGGAACACCTCGACGCGGGTCGCGTGCACCCGTTGCCGCCCTTGGGAGAGCTCGACGCGGAAACCCTCGAAAGCTGCACGCACATCGTCGGCGCGATGGGGCACGAGCCGATCGTCGAGGCGCTGCGCGCGGGTGCCCAGGTCGTCCTCGCCGGCCGCGCGACCGACACGGCGGTCGCGGCGGCCTATCCGCTGATGATGGGCATGCCCGCCGGGCCGACGTGGCACGCGGCCAAGATCGTCGAGTGCGGCGGCCAGTGCACCGATAACCCGCGCGCGGGCGGCGTCCTGGCCACCATCGACGCGGACGGCTTCACCATCGAACCGCTCGACCCGGGCGCGGCCTGCACCCCGATCCTGGTGGCCGCGCACATGCTCTACGAGACGGCGGACCCGTTCGAGATGCGCGAACCCGACGGCACGCTCGACGTCCGCGACGCGGTGTACACGGCCGTCGACGACCGCACCGTCCGCGTCACCGGCTCCCGGTTCCACGTCGCCGACCAGTACACGATCAAGCTGGAGGGCGCCCGGATCAGCGGGTACGAGACGATGTCGTTCTCGGCGATCCGCGACCCCCTGGTCCTGGCCGGCATCGACGAGTGGGCGGCGCTGATGCGCACGCTGATCACCCAACGGGTGGCCGGGACACTGGGCCTGGCCGCCGACGAGTACGCGTTCGACCTCCGGCTGTACGGCCACAACGCGGTGCTGGGCGAGCTCGAACCCGAAACCGGGCCGCCGCGCGAGGTCGGCGTGATGCTGCTGGTCAACGCCCCCGACCAGCCGACGGCGACGGCGGTGGCCAAGATCGCCAACCCGCTGATGCTGCACCTGCCGACCCCGGCGATGGACTACCTGCCAAGTTTCGCGTTCCCGTCGTCCCCCGCCGAGGTCGAGCGCGGGGCGGCGTACGAGTTCGTGCTCAACCACGTGGTCGACTGCGCGCCGCTGGACCTGTTCCGGCTCGAGTTCGAGGAGAAAACCCGTGCCTGACACCACGTTGGCGGACCTGTCCCACGAAGTCCGGTCGAAGAACGCGGGCCCGTTCTGGGTGACGATGGAACTGTTCCTGCGCGACGCCGACGGCTACCGCGTGGCGGCGGACGAGACGTTCCTGAACGAGCGCGTGATCGCGGCGCTGTACCGGGTGGACGAGGGGTCGATCCGGATCTTCCGGATCCCGTCGCTGAACGTCGTGAAGATCTCGTTCCCGCGGCCGGTGGGCCAGGGTTCGGTGCGGGACCGCGACATGCACGCGGGCCAGCACCACGTACCCCTGGCGCGGCTGGTGGTGCCGGCCGGCCGGCGAAACCGCACGCCGTGATCCGCGTCGAAGACCTGCCGCCGGAGCACCCCGGCCGCCGGCTGCTCACCAAGCGCACCCCGTTCTTCGCCGCACCGAACGAGCCGAGGTGCAGTTACTGCGCCTACATCCCCACGAGCTGGACGCCGGAGGCGGAGCTGCCCGTCCTGGTGGCCGTGCACGGCACCGGCCGCAGCGTCGGCGAACTGCGTGAGGGGCTAATCCCCTTCGCCGAACAGCACCAGGTCATCGTCGTGACGCCGTTGTTCCCGGTCGGCATCGACGACCCCGACGACGTGCACGACTACAAGGTCGTCGACGCCCACGGAATCCGGTTCGACGTGGTGCTGCTCGACATCCTGGAGCAGGTCCGGATCCGGTGGAACGCCCGCGTCGGAAAAGTATTGCTGTGCGGACATTCCGGCGGCGGCCAGTTCGCCCACCGCTTCCTGTACCTCCACCCGGACCGAGTGATCGCCGTCGCGATCGGCGCACCGGGCGGAGTGACCCTGCTCGACGACTCACTCGCTTGGCCGGAGGGCATCGCCGACACCCGGCAGCGGTTCGGAATCACGGTGGACCCGGCCGCGATCGCCCGGATCCCGGTCCTCCTGATCATCGGAGGCGACGACGACGGCCGAGCCGACTTGGCCGCCATGGGCGACCACGGCCACAGCCGCCCGGAGCAGCTCAACCGCCTGGCCGAAACCCTGGCCCGGCACGGCACGGCGGTCCAGCAGATCGTGGTCCCGGGAGTGGGCCACAGCGCAGCGGGAACACGACCACCGATCATCGAGTTCTTCACCGGCTTGCTGCCCGGATGAGCCAGTTCACTGATGAGAAGGCTCTCGACTGGGCGGGCTGACGGCCGGACAGCCCCGGACACCGCCAGCAAACGACACCGGCCCCCGCCCAGGTTCTGCCTGGTCAGGGGCCGTTTTCTCCAGGTGATCGCCAGTGCCCCCGGCGCGGTTCCGTCAGCAACTTCACGGGGCCAAAGGGGTCGTGAGCTGCAGGTTTGCAGTTCGGTCGTGATTGAACGGCATCGTCGAGGCGGCGCTTCATGACGTCATCAAGGTCGGAGAGTAGCGACGTGTCACTGTGGGTACAGTGCGTATGCACGACGTTGGTCGCGTTGGGTGCGGCGTACGCGTCGTATCGGCATGGTCGCGAGTTCGCTTTGCGATTTGGTGCTGACAGTTCGACTGCGGCGATCTGGCCGTTGATCGTGGACGGCCTGCTGACGACGGCGACGGTGGAGCTGTGGAAGCCGACCGAAGGCCGGCGCGGTGGTGGACGATGGGCAGCGTGGACGGCGTTCGGGTTCGGCATCTCGCTGTCCTTGTGCGCGAACATCGGCTCGGCGCCGCGGCTGACGGTATTCTCGGTCGTGGTGGCGGCTTGCCCGCCGCTTGCGCTGCTCTTGGCGGTGGAACTACTGAACAGGGCGCTGAAGCGGCACAGGCGCAGCGAGCAGCAGTCAGACGCACGCCCTAGTCAAGAACGTGGCCGGAGCGACGTTGACGACGTCGAGCCGCCGCGACCGATCGTGGGGCCCGCGGACATTGAACAGGCTGTGTCGGGCGAGTCGGCTGAGGAACGGATGTGGGCGTTTTACCTGGAGGAGCAGGCGGCGGGGCGAACGCCGACCGGCGCGGAGCTGGATCGTGTCGCAGGCACGAACAACTACGGACGTCGGGTTCTCCGACGCTGGCGTACCACCGGTCGCGGGCCTGACGGATGCCCAGCATCGGCGGTGTTGGCAGCGCGCCAGCTGGCTTTGGCTGACAAAGCGACAGCAGAGGGAACGGTGAAGGTGCCGGAACCCGCTGGTTAAGATTCGTGATCTTGAGGTTTCGGATGGTGTCAAATGATGCCGGGCAAGGTCGTTTCGTCGGTCATGGGTTGGGGGCCGTGTCTGCTCGTGACGCGGTCAGTCGTCGCGTCCGTGCGCTCTCGAGCTCCGCTCGGGCTGCAAATACCGGGCCGTGTCGCCTTGTCCAGGCGATATTCGGTGACGGACACACCGAGGACGAGGAGGCCACTACGTGACGTGTGACCGTGAGGCAGCTCAGGGAGTGCTTGCTCAAGACCTTGCTCTGTCCATCCAGTGCGTGTGCAGCGGTTTGGTTGTGCTTGGCGCGGTGGATGCCTCGTACCATCACGGACGTGAGTTCGCGCTCTGTTTCGGCGCGGACGGTGTGACGGCCGGCGCCCGCCGGGGTGACCAGGATCTTGGAGGCCCGGGGACCACAGCTGTCCGTCGACGGCGGGGAGTGCACGACCGACCTGGCGAGTCTCGACGAGGACGGTTTCTCGTTCATCCACGGCCGCGCGGACGACGCCCTCAACTGGGGCAGGTTCAAGATCGTGCCGAGCGTGCTCGAGGAGGCGCTGCGGGTCCATCCCGCGGTGGGCGAAGCTTCGGTGGTGGGGATTCCCGACGAGCGGCTGGGTGAGGTCCCGGTGGCCGCGGTGACGCTGCGCGCCGAGTGGGGAGCCGCCGAGCTGCAGGATTGGCTTGCTGATCGGCTGGCGCGGTACCAGGTGCTCGCTGTCGTCAAGATCGTGAACGAACTGCCGCGCACCCCGTCGATGAAGGTCAGCAGGCCGGAAGTGCAGGCCTTGCTCGACGCAGCCGAGGACGACCAGGTTTTAGAAGCTGGCCGGTGCCGGGTTGCCGTGGTTCATGCGGCATAATCGTCGGCCATGTCCGCGACAAACAAACGACGGAACAAGAACCGTCGTCGCGCCGCGCGTAGGTCGAGCGTTCGGGGAAGAAATGGTTCTTCTGTGCCGCGGAAGCGGCACCGGACAACGAAACGCGCAGGAAGGCGGGATCGGTGGAGTCTCGTCATCAGCTTCCTGTCCGTGATCGTCGCGGCGGCCGCGGTGGCCATCAGCTGGCGCTCTGCCGAGGCGAGTGACAGGTCGGCTCAAGCCAGCCAGGAGCAGGTGGAAATCGCCCGGCGAGGGCAGCTGGACGAACGGTTCGACCGCGCTGTACAGCAACTGGGCAACCAGGGCAGCATCGACGTCAGGCAGGGTGGGATCCACGCTCTGGAAGATCTCATGCAGGCCTCGCCACCGTATCGTCCCAAGATCCTGAAGTACCTGGCATCGTTTGTTCGCGAGCACGCGCCGGTCTCCGGTTGCACCGAAGGGAAACGCGTACCCGAAGACGTTCGGGCCGCTGTGGGGGTGATTGGCCACAACAACCTCAGGCCCGACACGAGGGCTTACGAATACTCGGTAGACCTGCGTTTCACCTGCCTCTCCGGGATTGACCTCGTGGGTATGGATTTCGTACGAGCGTACTTCGCCGGCTCCGATCTGAGTGGCTCGGAACTGACCGGTGCCGATTTTACAGGCGCCTACCTCTTGAGTGCCAATCTTGGCCGCGTGAGTGCCATTCAGTCGAATTTTACTTGTGCGGTGCTCGCCAACACCGATCTCCGTGAAGCCTTCTTGACCGCAGCCCGATTCGTCGGTAGTGACCTCAAGTACGCGAACCTGGTCGGGGCGCAGCTCTCGGGTGTCGACTGGAAGGACTCGGGCATCAGCGATGCGTTGGTCGACCCGAAGCAGCTGGACAACCCGAAGATCCTGAAAATCCCACCGCAACCCTTTTGTCTGACTGAAGGACAGTACCCCGGGATCACGCGAGGCTAGCCAGCGCTCATGCTCAGCGCGGAGCCATCCGGATGCCGCCGTCCAGCCGAACAGCCTCGGTGTGGACGTCGCCGCCGACTTCGTTGTCTGGTCGGTCAGCCTTGAGGGCGCTTGAAGACCTCGGTCGGCAGTCCCAGGATTTCGACAATCCGCTCGGCGGTGGCCCCGAGCCGCGCGAAGTCGGCGCCCAAAAGGCTCCGCTGGCTCGGATCTTGTCATCCGAGCGAAGGAGCCTGCGTCATGACCAGTCGATCCACTGAGAACAGCCCGCTGACGATCCTGCAGGTCCAGTTCAAGCAGCCCCGCGTCGTGACGCGGTTCGACCAGGCTCTGCGTGCCTGGTCCGTCGAGGAGCCGGCGTTGTCGACGATCACTTCTCACCAAGGGCTGGCAGAGGTCCTGGCCACTCGGGACTACGCCCGTCACGACAAAGTGTTGCATGCCCTATTGGTACGAGCGGCGAAGTCGGACAGCGCAGGAGTGACCGCGACGGAGATGGTGGTGAACGCGATGTTGCCGGCTGTGCCTGGCATCGTCGGTCGCGTTGTCCGGGCTGCCCGTGGCCTCCCGGTGCGGTGATCCTGCGTCACCGGGTATCCCGGCGGCTTCAGCTGTCCGTCGCCAGTAGTCCCCTGCTGGCGGTGCTCGACGGATTCCTCCGCGACCTCGTGATCGCTGGTGCAGCTGCTCCCGCGGAAGTGCACCGCCCAGTACCGGTCGACGAACAGCCGCACGAACATCTCCGCGCCCTGTCGTCAACGGGGCGTGCTGGCACAGTAGGATCCGGTCGTAGCGGCAGATTTCGCCCGCAGCGACATGGACAGCTCGAAGTCCTGCGAGTTCAGGCGAGCCAGGTCGAGCAGCCGATCGTTCTGACCATGGATTAGCGTCACCAAGGTCGACAGCTTTGCGCCGGCCAGCGTTGGCGGCTGCGTCGCCGAATTGGCGATCGAGTAGCTGGGCGCGGCGAACTCGGCATCGGTGACGCAGGACGTCAAGATTGTCCCCGACCGCTATTCGAAGACCGTCGCGGTCGATGCCCTCGGACAGCTCGTCGTAAGGATCCGAGAGCTTCTGCAGTTGGATGGCCAAAGCCACGATCTCACCGAAGTCGAACAGCGTCTGCTCTGCACACAGCAGACCAACGACTTCTTTCACCTGGTCGGAGGCTGACATCACGGTGTCCAGCAGGTGATCCAAGCGCGGCCCGCGACTAGCCGACTCGCTGCCCTGGCCGCGCGATTCGCCCTACTGTGGTGAGAGCCCCGACGGTTCGGTCTTAATCATTGGGCTCCGACGAATCCGTAGCCAAGCGAACCTCGGAAACAGGCACACGGTACCTCCTCGTGATCCCTCGAAACATAGAGTCTCAGCGAGTGCTTTGTACTGACGGAATCTCCGGGCCGCCATGGCGGCCCGGAGAGCACGTCGCGCGTGCCGCGAGGCGGCGGCGCTGCCCGCTCAGACCAAGCAGGGCGGTTTTTCGTAGTCGGCGGTCCAGTACGCCGACGCCCGAGGCGGTGTTGCCCACACAACTACGTGGGCAACACCGCCGGCGGCGGTCAGGCCGCCTGGGCCGGATCCTCGGGTTCCGGCAACTCGCCGAGCAAGGTGCGGTTCCGGACCGTGTCGACCTGACGGACCTCGACGTAGATTTCCTCGCCCGTCTCGACGTGACCGTTGTTCAGGTCCGCGCGCAGGTCGGCGGTCATGTCCTTGGCGAGCAACAGGGCAGGGCGGCTGGCACCGGGGACGCGGACGAGCACGAACCCGCCGCGGCCATCGGCCTCGGGCACCGCCTTGACCACCTCACCGAAGCCGCGCCAGCCGACCTCGGCGAAGCCGGCCCCGGCGCTATGGGCCTCCTTGAGCACCCGGACCAGGCGCAGGGACACACGCCGCCGGCTCTCGTCGACCTTGACCACGGTGATCTCCAGCTCGGTGCCGGGCGACGGCACCGAGCCGCCGAACTGCTCGGCGCCGACCAGGCCGTTGATGTTGCCCTCGACCTGCACGAAGGCACCGAGCGCGGCATTGGAGTTCGCGATGCGGCCGCGGAAGGTCCGCCCGGCCGGGAACCGGCGCGCGAGCAGCGGCCACGGGTTGACCTCGCCACCCAGTAGGGTGTAGCGCATCTCGCTGCGCATCGGGTCGACGACGAACGCGCCGTCCAGGTTGGTGCCGACCGGGAACCGCTTGCGCATGTCCTTGATCAAGCGGCAGTACTCGACGTCGTTGTTGCGCATGACGCCACACCGGCCGCGCTCGTCGCGGACCACCACGTAGTCCTGGTCCGCGTGGATCACCTTGGCGGCGACCGACGTCATCGCGCCGCCCGGCATCGGCATCGGCGCCATCTCCTCCGCGGCCTCCTCCCGCATCGCCTTGAGCTGGAGGGCCAGCTCCTCCCGCATGCGACGCATATCCCGGGACTTGTCGCTGTAGGTGATGTAGCGGTACAGCCCGCGCACGTCGGAAGGAATGTCCTCCGCGTCCTGCGTGAGCAGCACGATCCGCTTCCCGAGCAACAGCGCCCAACCGAACTCGAACGCGACGTTCGCCGAGCGGCCGCTGAAGTCGACGACGACCAGGTCGGCCTGCTGCATGGCCTGCCACACCGCCTCGAGCACGCCCTGCGAACCGTAGATGCCGTCGACCCGGACCGGGGACATCGCGCAGTCCTCACGCACCACGGGAACGCACTCCTCGCGGTAGAACTCGTCGAAGTCGAACTCCTGGCCGTTGCTCAGCACCTTGACGCCGTAAGGCATCGCGAAGAAAACGTTGCCCGGCTCGGGCGCCATCGTGCGGGTCGGCTTGAAAATGCTGCTCATCGTGATCATCTCCTTGGGGGGTTGTCCTGCTGTGGGGTCCACGATCCGCAGACCCGCTGACCGGCCCAAGGGGTCAAGCTGACGCGTCGGCGACCTGTCCGCTGTGAAACAGTCAGAACCGGGTCAGCGACTCCACGAGAAAGCCGGTCGCGACGTGTCTGGAGCGCGGATGAGCAGGTTCCGGGTGGAATTGCTGAACGGCGCCGTCGTGGTGCGCACCGCAGCGGGCACGGAGACGGTCACGGGCGTGGTGACCGCACGCGTGCTCGCCACCCTTGCCATGAAGGCCGGGGAGACGGTGCCCGACTCGACGTTGAAGGAACACCTGGACGTTCGCAGTGACAAGGCACTGCAGAAGCGGATCAGCGAGCTGCGGAAACTCGATCTGAAGATCGACCGCGCCGGGTTCGGCTACCGGCTCGACCTCCCGGACCCGGAGGTCGACGCCCGGTGGTTCATCGGCTGTGCCGGTACCGGCGGAACGGATCAAACCTACGACTCGGTGTGTGCCGCCCTGGCGGTCTGGCGGTCCGGCCCGCCGGCAAGACTGCTCGACGACAAAGCGTGGCGGCCGCTCTACCGGGCCAGGGACGAGCTCGAACGGCAGCGCGTCCGCCTCACGCCACGTCGGCTGCTCATCGTCGAAGACAGGGTCGGCGAGCGACTGCGGCGGATCCTCGGCCAGTACGAGTGCACCGTGGTCCGGGATCTCGCCGAGTTCTGGCGGGTGTTCGCCCACCTCGACCGTGACTTCGACGCCGTCCTGGTGGACATGCACCTGGGCGCCGACTACCACGACAACGACGGCACCGTCGTGGTCGAGACGATCAGTCGGAGCCGCACCTCCGTTCCGATCGTCGTCATGACATTCAGCCCGCTCGGCGGCTGGGACATCACAGCGTTCCAGCAGCGGTACAACGTGGTCGCGGTCGTCACCAAAGGCGGCGACGACGATTCCGCGGACTTTTCGGCCGTCGCGGAGGCGGTCCACCAGCTCTTCGCCGAGGACATCCAGACCTACCTGGTGAACGCGCTCGAGGACCAGCTCCCGCGGATCGGGCGGTACGCGGAGAAGTGGCTGAGCCAGCAGGGCAGGGAAACGGAAACGACGAGGATGCGCGCGGAGCATGAAAAACTCTACGCCGTGGCCCGCCACAACGACCTGGCCGCACTTCGGGTGGCGGTGCACGAATTCCAGTCGAGGTACGGCTCACCCGCCGCTCTGCACGACCCTCGCCGGTAGAACGATCCGGAAATGGGCGCCGCCGAGTCGCGGGGCCGGTTCAGGCAGAAGCGTGAGCGTCCCGCCCAGCGCCTCGATCCAGTGCTTGGCCGCGGCCAGCCCGGCACCGTTGCCGCTGTGCTCCGTGGAGGGCGGCACCAAACCGTGCTCAAGGCTCGAGCGGACGGCTTCGACCACGCCGTGACCGCTGTCCAGGATGTCGATGACCGCCCGCGATCCCCCGTCCTCGGCCAACATGGTGAACTCCACCGTACCGAATCGGTCGTCGTCGGCCAGCGCCTTGGCTGCGGCCTGGATGCTGTTGTTCACCAGGTTCTCTAGGCTGAGCCGGAGCGCCAGCCGAGCTCCGGTGGCCACCAGGTTCGTGTTCCCGTTGAAGATGACGTCGACCCGCCGGTGCCGGTCTCGAGCCTTGCGCCAGACTGTGTGGCACTCGGCGTCGAGGTCGAGTGATTGGTCCGGCTCGAGCCAGTCCTGGAAGTTGCGCCGGACCTCCCGGTTGGCGGCCACATCGGCCCTCGGGTCACCCGACCGGGCCTGCTTGTCGTCCGCCCAGAGGTGGATCAGGTCGGTGAGCGCACGGCGGTGCAGCGCGTCGACCGCGACGCTCGCCACGTCGCTGCCGTGCTGGCCGAGCAGCCGCTTGAGGGTGCGCAGCGCCTCCTCGTCCGCCCGCTGCGTCCGCGCCAGGGAGCGGAGAACTCCGCACCCGCACAAGGTCAGGTCGTCGTTGTCCGGCCTCCAGCCCGGCAGGTACCCCTTCTGCCGCAACGTCTCGAGCGAAGCCTCGATGTCGACGATCGAGTCGACTGCCACCGGCGAGTCGAGCTCCTTGAGAAGGTGCACGATACCGAGGCGAAGCTCTTCCTCGCTCGTGGTGCCGAAGTACACGAGAGTCATCAGCGCCACGAAAGCCGGGTCCGGCAAATCGGCCCGAACAGCGGCGAGGACGAGGTCGTCGAACCCTTCCTCGGTCCGCAGCGCGTCGACGTCGAATTCCTGGCGCAGGTTGGCTGCCCGGATGATCGCGAGCAGTGGCCGCGCGTGGCCACCGCTGAGCTCGGTCAGCTGGTCGAGCACCACCGGGCTCGCCGGTTGGCCGACCAGGTGGAGCAGCCACCACAGCCGGCTGCGCAGCAGTTCCGGAGCCGCCACCGGCAGCGCCGCCGGATCGACGTGATCCAGCTCCAGGTTCACGCACAGGCTGCGCAAGAAGGAGATCCGGCGAGCCTCCTTGCTCCGGACCCGGCCGTCCTCGTCTTTGGCCAGCAGCGCGAGCACGGACGCGATGTCGATGCCGGGTACTCCTGAAGGCTCGCTCATCCGCAGCGCCAGCCGGAAGGCCGTGTCCGTGTTGGCGTCGCCGACCACGAACAACACCGGGTTCCGCCCCACGAAGTCCAGCTTGGGCAGTCGAGGATCGTCCGGGATGAGCAGGTGCGTCGTGCGCACTCCGTCGCTGTTGTTGATCCTGGGGGCGACGTCCACGTCGGCGATGAGGTTCTGCACGGCCGTGACGTAGGCGGTGATCGCGTTCTCGGATCGTTCTTCCAGCTGTCGCAAGGCGGCGACCAGCGCCTGCCCGCACGGGTCGTCGTCCCCGGGGACGAACAACGGCATGCCGGCGGGACGGTCGGCCGGCGTGTCGAAGTAGTGCAGGACCTGCCGGAGCGACAGCGACGGCCAGCTCCAACGCTTCTCCCTGACGTGCAGGGGGATCAGCGGCTGATCGTCGTGCGCCGTCAACGCCTGGCGGGCCAGCAGGAATTCGCCGGCGGTCATCAGCTCCGCGACGTGGTCGCTCCGGTGCGGGGCCAGCGACGAGCGGACGCTGTCGAGCTGCAAGCGCAGCTCCTCGGCGATCGTTTTCTCGATCTCCCGGATCGTGAGGTCCACGGAGTCGAGTTTCGCTCCGACCTTGCCCAGGTCGTCGGTGGCCCGCGTCGCGATGAGTAGGTCGGCGGGGATCGGAATGGCGTTCCGGTCACACCGCGCCACGAGCTTCCGGCGTCGGCACTCCACCTCCTCCTGTGCCTCGTGCTGTGCCTTGGCCAGCCGGGCGCGCAGGAGGTCCAGCCGGTCCTTGTCCATGCCCGGGTCCTCGCCGAGGGCCTCGAGCGAGGTCGCGGCGAGCGCGAACTCGGCCTGTTCGAGCAGCCGGGCAATGCCGCCTTCCGGCGTCCACGCGGCGGCGAGGTCGCGCGCCACCGCCCGCGCCACCGTCGAGGGCGGGACCGGTGACCGCAGGACGGCGAGAGCCGGGTAGCGCCAGGCATCGATTCGCTCGACGAACTGGTCGTGGTACTCAGTCATCGCGTCCACCTCGCAACAGGTCGATCAGGTTCTCCAGCACCCGCGCAGCCGGGCGGCTCTGCGGCGACGGCGACAGTTTTGCCAGGGCGTTCGTCGCCCGGTCGCGGATCTCGTCGAGGCGCTGCAGGACGCGATCCGGGACCCGCTCGCCGGCGTGGTCCGGACCGTCGGCGAGGAGAGCCCGGACCGGGTCGAAGATCGCCCGGCTCTTGATCACCATGGATCGGTGCTTGCCGTCCGGAACGAGTGTCGGGCTGCCCGACGCTCGCGTGGCCTTGTCCAGCCACTTCTGTTCGCTCGGCTCGTCGTTGCGCTCGACCCAGCGCGCCAGCCCGGAGTGGTCCCGCCGCCGTGCCGTCCGCCGCAGTGTGTCCAAGGCGCCACCGTCACCAAGGAGGTACTTCTTCGTGAGATCGCCCTGCGGGCAGTTCGGCTGGTAGCGCTCGAACTTGTCGATCGCGTCGGCCACGAGGGCCCAGTTGTCACCGGCGACCGTGCGCCGCCGGTCGGCTGCGGCCGCGGCGTGCAGGTCCTCCCGCGGCAACCGCCCGAATTCCCACCCGAAGGCCTGGGCGCCGACCACGAACTCCTGTACCGCCGCGGTAGCGGATTCACCCAGTATCGTCAGCGGTTCGCCCAAGCGGGCATCGCCGGTCTCGAGCAGCGCCGCCGCGCCGATCGCCGCGAGCACGTCGAGTTCGTCCTGCTCGAGGTCGTCGGTCAGGACCGCGTCGACCAGGAGGTCGGTCACCAGGTCGGAGCCCATTCCGGCGGCGACGGCCGTGATCGCGGTTCGAGGCCGCAGTGCGGCGTCGGGGATGCCGGCCCGGACGAGGTGCGCGGTGATCCACTCCTCACGCCGCCACAGGGCGTCCAGGAGCCGCCTGCCCCACTCGACGGCCGCTTCGCCGGGATCGGCGGCGGCGAACATCGCGGCGTGGACGCGTTCGAGATCGGCGTCCGGCACGTTGGTTTCGACCAGCGCGTCGGCGACAGTGAACTCCGAGTCACCTGAGCGGCAGTAGGCCACGAGCCGGCTCTGATCGGACAGTTCCGTGCGGTCGAGTTCGTGCAGCGCGAGTTGAGCTGCTCGGGAGACGGCGTTCACCGCCGGGGCGGCCGCCTCTTCCGCCTCGATCGGCCACGACGTGGCCGATCCCAGCACGGACTGGGCGACCGAGTCGGTGGTGGAGGGCGAGACGAGCTGGATGCTCACCTCGCTTCGCCCGCTCCGCCTGCCACGACCGTACTGGGCCTCGTAGGACAGGTAGTTGTAGCTGCCGACGACCGTCTCGTCGTCGAAGATCAGCACCTTCGCGTGGTTCGTCTCGTCTTGCTTGAGCGTCAGCGTTCCCCACGTCGCCTCGTCGGCAGCCTGCCGGGCGACCGCTCGCAGTGCGGTGACCGTCTGCTCGTCCTCGGACTCGTCGTGCAGGGTCCGGTACACCAGTGCGACGTGGACACCTCGCTGCAGGCACCGCTTGACCTCCGCCACGAACCCGCTGGTGACGACGGTCGAGGAGAACTTGTCGGACGCGATCAGGACGCGGTTCGAGGCGCCCCGCAGTGCGTCCCACATGAGCGAGCTGTGCAGGTGGTCGACAACCGGGTAGGTCACCGGCCGGAGCATCCGGGTCGCGGCGGCCAGCCGTTCGCCAAAGTCCTGCCACTCGCGGGACCAGAGCACCGCCGGGGCCGACTGGGGTTCCGCCGCGGCGATGCGGGGGGAAAACTCGGGGCACTCCGGCACGACCGATACCCGCTCGGCCGACCGCTCGCCGAAGAGGTCGCGGCTCTTGAGCAACAGACAGGCGAGGCGGTAGCTGGGCTGCGCGTTGTACGCCCAGCGCAGCAGCTCTTCGGCCAACGGACACGTCGTGTCCTGATCGGCCCGCGCGGAGAATCCCACCTCGCTGAGCAGGTTCCCGCTCATGAAGTTGAAGCTGGTCACCAGGACTCTTCTGTCGTCGACGAGGACGACCTTCGCGTGCACGTGCGACGGCTGCTCCCGGTCGAAGTGGACACCACCGCCCCGGCCGGTCGCCTGGGCGGCCCGGCTGATGTCGTCCAGCGCGTTCACGACCGGGGTCGGCAGCGAGTCGTCCCGCCGGTTGATCCCCCACAGCAGGATGATCCGCACCCCACGCCGTGCGGCCTCCGTCAGAGCCTCCAGGTAGGGCTGTACACCCCGGTAGGTGACCCACGGGGCGACGAGCACGATCTGCCGTTCGGCCGCGCCGATCAGGTCGAGGATCTCGGTCCGGTGCTCCGCAGGCGTCCGGATCACCGAGACCGACATCTCCCGTCGCGCCATGTCCTGCACGCGTGCGGCCAGCCGGCCCCCGTCGAGCGCGAGGCGATCGTGTTCTGACTGGCGACTCGCCGGAGGCACGCCTCCGAGCGCACGAACCGACTGGCGGAAGCCGGTGAGTTGCTGGTAGAGGCTCGACGGCGGATCCAGCACCTGACCCGCCTCCGCCCGGAGGGCGCCGGCGAACGGTGACTGGGGATCATTCTCGAGCAGGGCCTGCAGCCGTTGGTTGGCGATCCGCTGGGCTTCGGCAGGCAGTCGCGGGTCGTCGACCTCCAGCACAATCCGGTCGGCCTGGTCGACGGCGACCTTCACGCTCATGGCGAGGTACCGGTGCCGGCGCGCCGCCTCCGGGGCGTCCGGAGTGAGGTAGGCCTTGACCACGCGCATGCCCTCCACCTGCGGTCCTCCAGCCGACCACTCGACATCCCGGCTGATCGCCGCGGTGAGCTCGGCGGTGTCGATGTCGCCGGCCGACCGATCGTCCGGGGTCCGGGTGACCACGAGCCGCGCCTGGCGCGGGGTGTAGCGGCCGAAGCGCTCGGGAAGCACACGCCCGGTCAGGGTGTCCAGGAGGATCGTCTGGGGAACCGAGGACCGCAGAGAGCTGTTCAGCTTCTCGCCGACGCCGAGGTCATTCAGCTCCTTCCTGGCCTCCGGGCTCACCGTGATCCTTTCGGTGTGCATACCGAACTCGAAGGTGATCCGCTGGTCGCGCCACAGGTCGCCGAGCAGGTCGACCATCAGCCGCGAAGTGACCCCGAACAGCATCGCCAGTTCGTGGGCCGTGTCCACTCCGGCGAGGATCGCCTTCAGAACGAGAGTCTCCAAAGAGGACGCTGCCGAGACGGGACTCAGCTGGAGCCTTGCCTCGAGGACTTCGCACTCCACATAGACCTCGACCGTCGTCATCCGGCTCGCACCTCCTCGCTCGGCACGATCCGGCCGAGCTCCCGCACCGCGGCTGCCGCCGCACGCCATTCGGGCACCGCGCAGTTTTCGTACAGGCTCAACCGTCCGACGATGACCAGCAGGTCACGCGCCCGGCTCAGCATGACGTTCGCCCGCGCCGGATCGGCCAGGTGCCCGAGCGACGAGTACATCGTCGCGCCGTCTCCGCGGGAGTCACGGTCGCGCACCAAGGAGGCGATCACCACGTCGGCCTCCCGCCCCTGGAACGAGTCGACTGTCCAGATGTCGCTCGCGAACTCCGCCGCACCCTGCTGGATCCGCTCGACCTGCTTGCGGTACGGCGTGACCACGGCCACCCGGCTCGTCCGCGTCCGCCCCGACGGCTGCAGCGCCGGCCGGATGCCGCGGAGCAACGCGGCCACGATCTCGGCCTCGGTTTCGTTGTACCAGAACCCTTTCGCCTGCTGGGTGGTGCCGGTGTCGACCCACACCAGGGGGCGCCCGCGAAGCCAGCGCGGCTGGGTGAGACCGTGATCGCGGTCGTTCCGCCTGGTGATCAGCCCGGGACCCTCGCCGCCGGAGTAGAAGCCACGGCCGACCACCTGCGCGATGGGATCCCGCATGCGGCGCTGCTCGCTCAGCCGGAGCCGCGGCGCGTCGGGAACGTCTTCGGCGAACATCTGGCCGAACGTGCTGAACGCCGCGAGGAAGTGTTCCTTGGCCTCCCACCAGGAGGCGACCTCCGGGTTGGGATCATCGTGGCAGTCGTCGAGGAACCGCTCGACCTCCTGACGCGCGAACGCGCCGATCTGCGCCTGGTCGCCCACGAGCGTCCAACGCAGACCACGGACCAGAGGGAGGGCCAGCTCCGTCGGCCAGGCCTTCGCCGCCTCCTCCACCAACACCCAGTCGAACGGTTCGTTCGTGGCTTGCTCGACAAGCCGGCCGCGAGTGGCGGCGCCGGTCGTGGCGAACACGAGGTTGGCACCCCTGCGGATCCGCATCCGCAGTTCGAGGCCGCTCTCGGAGACAGCCGAACGCCACTCGCCGAGCAACCCGGCGATCTCCTTGCTGGTGAAACGCCGCTCCTTTAGCCGGGCGTCCACGCGTTGGATGATGTCCTTCTGCACCCGCGGAACCAGGCGGTCCTCCATGAACGGTGCGATGGACTCCGCGACGCTCTTGCTCGTGTGGTCGCTGGCCAGCCGCAGCGCCACCCAGTCGGACCTGGCCGGCTGGAGACCGGTGTCGAGGGCGTTGATCTTGCTGAGGATGCGGGCCGCGAGGTTGTCCAGGGCATCGTGGGACTGCGCCGAGACCAGGACGCGTGCCCGCGGATCCACCGCAAGGAACTCGGCGACGGCTTGGGAGGTCACCTCGGTCTTGCCGGTGCCGGGCGGCCCCTGCAGGGCGAACATCGTCTCATGTTCGAGCATCGCCCGGACGGCTTCGCGCCCCTCGCCCTCGAGTTCCCCGCCCGCCGCCGCCCAGCGTCCGGGACGCCCCTGGTTGCTTTCCGGCCGCACCAGGTTCTCCAGCAGCACGTGGTTTCCGGCCAGCTCGCTCACCGCCACGACCTGACGTTCCAAGGCCCGCCGGCTCACCTTGTCGCTCTCCAAGCGCACCCACCCCCGCTCCGGCATCCGCGGGTAATGGGCGACGTCCAGAACGATCGACTCCTGGCCCCGGGCGTCGTCCAGCCGGTAGACGCCGACGCGCTTTCCCGGACGTCCGGCGTCATCAAACCGGACCTCCACCTGGATGCCGCCCGGATCGTCGTTGGCGGCCTCGGCGAAGAAGTCGCCCAAGGCCACCCGGTAGCGTTCGCTGCTGAGCAGCTTGCCGTGCATGGCCGGCAGCAAGTGTGCCCTTCTGCGGTCGGCCTCCCGGTCCCAGCGCAACACCGCTTTCACCGCGCCGGCGGCGCTCTCCCGGACGAACGAAAACTCCCGGGTGTAGAACTTAGCCGCTTGGTATTCCAGGTACCACTCGAGCCCGTCGAGGTACCGCTGTGCCAGGCTGGTGTGGACGAGGCGCTGCGCGGTCGACTGCGTCAAACTGCCCCAGTCGGGGCGGCCCTGCCCCCGTCTTTCGAGCAGTTCGATGTCGGTGGCGAAGTCGATCGACTCGACGGCGAAGATGTTCCGCGAGAGGCTCGTCTTCCGGAGCTCGTGCAACCGCGGCGGAATCCGGTGTTTCTGCAGGACGTACTTGACGACCTGGATGTTCTTGAAGTGGACCTTACGACCGAATCCTGCGGTTCGGAACAGCGTCTCCGTGAACCACACGTAGTTCTGCCCGAACAGCACCGTTGTCGCGCGGCGACGAGACTCCTCCTGGCCCGCCTGGACGAACGGCAGTGCGCCATCCGGCGAATGACAGACGGTGGCGCCTTTCAGGTCGCTCTCGATCAGCTCCGCCAACTCCTTTTCACCGATGTCGGTGGTGCTTGGCTCGCTGATGGCCTTCCAGGGGAGGAACACGCTGTCCGGCCGGCCCCGCATGTACGCGACGAGATAGGGCTTGTCGTTATCCTGCCTGGGCCGCAGTCCTTCGAGCATACCGTGATAGTGCTCGCTCATCTTCGACATGACTTCCGCCATCTCCGGCCTTGCCCGCGGTGCGTCCTCGAGCATGCCGCGCAAGAGTTCGATCAGCGGAATCGGCAGGTCAGAGTTCCCGATCTGGCGACGCACCGCTTTTCGGAACTCGACCAGTCCGGTCGCGGTCGTCGGCGCTCCTTTGACCAGGTTCGAGCCCAGGATCCATTCAGCACCGATCATGCCGAGCGAGTAGACGTCCCCGGCGGAGCCGCCCACGTCAGCCCCGGCGCCGAGCAGGAATTCGACTCGTTCGGGCGGGGCGTACGCCAGGAACCGTTCGTGCTGACTGAGGTACAGGTTGCGTACGTTCGCAGCTCCGGCGCTGCCCAGCCGGTTGGCCCGCAGCAGGTTGGAGACCATCGTGCTCATCTCGAACCGGGCCAGCCTGATCCGGCCGCCGTGCTCTTCGCTGGTGGTCGTGTCGAACTCGAGCGTGCCCGGCCACAGGTTGCGGTGGGCGATCGACGCATCGTGGAGGATCGCCAGACCGTCCGCCAGGTACCAGAAGTGCCGCAATGCTTCTTCGGGGTGCTTGCTGAGGTAGTCGGCCATCGCCGCAGCGTCGTCAACCCGGTTCTCACCGTAGACCCACGTGCGGATGTAGCCGGCACCGCCATCGGCGGAGTCGACGCCGACCAGGTTGGCGGCCGGGATGAAGCCACCGTCCTCCAGCTTGGGAAGGCTCGAGTGTCCGAGGTGGCCGATCCGCTGGAGAACCCGGTACTCCTGTTCCCAGAGCTGGCCGCCGACGTCACCGAGACCGAGATAGACCGTCAGCGAGACACGTTGCTTGTCATTCAATATCTGCGGATATCGGTATATGGTGCCGGCGAGCACCTCGACTCCGTCAAGCGTCTCGCCGTCATCGCTGAGCGTAGTGAACCGGGCTGCGCCCCGGCTCTGCTTGGACAGAATCGCCCGGACGACCACATCAGCACGCGCGAAACTCATCGTTCCCCTAACCGAGGTCCCGATCACCCTGAGCGAGGTTCTCGTCGGCCACGCCACGCCGAAGATTCATCGACGGCGCGAAAACCCACGCCCACTCCCGACCGAAGGAACGCCCGATCGATTCCTGGCTGCACCAGGCACCCGAGCGGACCCACAGCCCTGAAGTCGCGGCCGGCGAATTTCCTGTTACTGCCTTCTTGAAAATTGGTTTGGCTTACGAATCAGGTATTGTCACCGAAGTTGGAAATATCCTCACGGTCGCGGCGTATCGCCGGAGACCACGCCAGACGCGCGACCGTGCGAAGCCGCCTCGGCCCTGGCGCGGCCGATCGACTGCCCGGCGCCAGTCTCTGGCGAGCCAGGAAATCTCGGGAAAGCAGTTCTGTGCACGCGGTGGCGCCGTGGCGACCAGCTTGACCTCCCGCACTCCTCGAAGCGGGACGTCCAGGTCGATCGACGGCCCCGCTTGCCCGAAGTCTCCGCTGCGCCAGGGAACGCCGTCCAAGGTGATCTCCCAGTGGGACTTCAGATCACAGAGTGGCCCCAAGCTGAGCGTGCTGCGGAATGTGTCATCGCCCGTCGTGGTGAAGGTGGTGCTGAAGCTTTCGGTGAACCAGTGGAAGTTGCCGTCCTCGCTGCAGCTCGCGGCCTGACACGGCCGTCGGTCGGGCTTGTCTCCGGAGGAATATTCGATCGGCAAGCTGGTGGCAGCCTGGTAGATCAGCGTCGCTGCGACGGCCACAATGACGGTGGCTGCGCCGATGATGCCGCCGTAGCGCAGCTTCTTGCGGCGGTTTTCCGCATGCGCCCGCTTGGCGCGCTTCGCCGCTTCGGCGCGCTGTTCGGACTTTTCGATCTTGGCGATGGCTTCACCGATTTGAACGGCGGTGTTCGCCGGATTGCCGAGCAAGTGCACGTGGAACAAGCCGTCGTAGATGGCCGTGAACTGCCTGCCTTCGCAGGAGAAGGTCGTCTCGATGCGTTCCTTGGTCGCCCCCGCGTTCCACATCTCGGGTGTTGCCGGACGGTGGACGGGGGTGATGTCGGTGAGGGCGACGTCCAGCTTGTCCGCCCAATCGCCGAGCAGCTCGCGGGAGCGCTCGTGCATCTCGATCACCCGGACTTCGGTGTCGTCGGACTTCTCCCGCTTGCTCCGGTCTGCCGCCGCCTTGCTGCGCTCCCAGAGGTTCCTGTCGCCGCCACCGGTCTCCGTCACGGGGACTGGGTCGCGACGTGAACGCCATTCGTTACGACGGCGACCTTGAAGACCTGAGAGCGGGTCCTCGGGGGCGGGACCGTGCGCAGTTCGCGCGCCGCCTGCCCCGCCCGAGGCGTTCCGGGACCGCGGACGTCGTCACCGCACTCGGCTCCTCAAATGGCCCCCTTCAACGATGAAGGTGGCCACCACCCGGACAGTGTCACGAAGACGTTCCTGCCGCAGCTTCGTCCAATTCCGCTTCAGGACGATCACCGAGTGCACCTATGCTGCGGCAGCGAGGTCGGCTATCTCGTCCATGCCACCGCGCAGCGACGTCGGGGCGTGGTTGACGAGAGCGGGCCGGGAACGGCGCCGACCCGAGTGCGACCAGGCCATTCACCGCCTCATCGGCGCCTTCGCCTCGCTGACCACGGACAAGATCGTCCGATGCTCCATCGCCTCACACACGAGAGCCGCACTCGCTGTCAGCGCGCCGCGTAATGCTGTCGCGCTCCGTAACTCGCCCGGTGCGCGTGCCGACGGCGTCAGAACGCTCGGCGCCAAGGTGTTGCTGGACTTCGCGGCCGAGATGAACGAGGAAGAGGCTGGGGACATCCGCTGGCGAGGTTACCTACATCGCCGCGTAGCAGCACATTCACGACGTCCGGTCGAGCCTGATCGCCGGGCCCGACGATCAGGCTGCGGTGCTCCTCGTACGCTCCTGCAGGAGTAAGTCGGAGCAGGTCGAAGGCGAGTGACCCGTCGTGCGCGTCGTCGTCGAAGGGTTTCGTTGTGACGGACTGATTCGAACTCACACGGCTTGACCTGGGCAAACATGGTCCGCTGAGTCGCTGCTTCGACTGGAAATATGACGCTGACCTGGGAAATCTCCGTGCCCCCGGTGAGATTCGAACTCACACTGGACGGGTTTTGAACGGATCACGGAAGTGACCGTTGACCAGCAACAGCTGCTGTCATCCAGGACCTACGGGGGCGTCGAGGGGGTGTAACGACTCGTCTGACTGCGTCGTCTTACCCATATGGACGATGAGGGCATCCATGACGCTGGAGAGGGCTATGCCGGTAGCCCGTTGGGTCACAGTGCCGCGCCGCCCGGCGAAGGATTCAGCTTTGCGATCGGGCAGTCTTCTGGCGTGAAATCTACCGTCCATAAGATCTTCTCTTCTAAGAGCAAGTCTGATGTCTACCTGGTCACGATCCCGACCGGTGGCGTTATGAAGGTAAGCTTCCACGAGTCGGGAGTATGTCAGCACTCGTATCTCTCCAATGTCGCCATGCAGTATTTTGAACGAAATTCTGATCGCCATGTTGATAAATGGTCCTTGTTGAAACCGTTCGCTGCTGGATGGTGTCGAGCCTACTACATAACTATTCCCCGTACCGAGTTGCGAGAATACGAACTTTCGGAGTTGGGTAGTGCGCCTGTGAGGTGGATTGAAGATCCTGGGCGCGGCTACTGGGTCAATGTACACATCATCTTTCGTGATCCAGGTTCGCAGATCTATCTTTCTGTCGACGACGCTGTACGTGTCGGCGAACTGCGACTCAATAACGGTGGCGCTGTAGCGGTATTCGCGAATCGCTTCAAGCCAACGCCTGAGCAGGCGAAAATTGTCGCCAAGTATCGGGATATGTTCCTGGCTAATGAAGAGTTGCGCTCGCAGATCGGCGAGTCGGAGAACCCTGTGGCTGGGCTTTATGGCTACGATAAGGAAGGCGTTCGAGGTGTTACCGAATTGTCCATGACGGCGCCGCCTGTTGGGTTCACGGAAATATGTACTGGTCAATATGACCCGCTCGTTGCGCCTGGCATCCGTTTCCATCGACGACGTAACAACTCGTCAGCTTAGCGGTCATGGGATAAGACATCGTCGATCGCGTTGACGTAAACCATCAAGTCGTGCAGTTGCTTGGTGTATCCAACTGCAAAGCCCGGCACGAAGCCGCTAGCTTGTATGCCCATAATACTTTGGGTTGACCAGGGTTCATGTAGAGATTTTTGGCATGAAGCCATCGTTTGAGAGACGTCCCAGACGGCATACATTCTCGACAGGTCAATGTCTGCCATCAGAGCTTCTATCTCTGTTTCAAGCTCTGCTGGGATCCAGTTAAGTCCGGCCTGTAGTGACTCGTTCCTAAGGCTGGATTCGAGGGTTTCCCACTGTGTCCTAACGCGGGTCTGCCAATTCTTTGGTTCAGGCGCTAGCACTTCCCTTGTTAGTTCTGAGGCGGCCTGGAGTTTGTCCAAATATTCACTCAGAAGAACTCGGGCTTTCTTTGCTCGGGCGTCCTCGTCGATGTGTTCGGTTGAGTAGTATTCGTGGCCAGACGATCGCGCCAGATCGTCAAGAGTTTCGACTAGTTCCTGCCAAGGTTGAGACATCTTCGTATATTCATCGTAAAGTTTTTCCAGGTCGGAAAATCTCCCACTTCTCGCGGGTGCGCAAATGGAGGTATGAAACTCTTTTGAGAGTTTGATCCTTAGTCGCATGATTGACCGTTTGCGCAGCTCTTCGCTCTGGAGACTCGTCAGCCATTGGAGGAAGACGAGAGCCAAAGGTATCCCGAAGCATGCGCTCGTAATTCCAGATAGGATATTGGTAAGGAATGGGAGTGATGAGAACCAGTCGTTCGCATCGCCGGCGATGCCGATGGCAAGTAATATTAGTCCGAAACCGGCGATTGACGAAGCGACTAAACGAAGTGGCCGGGTTGTACTGTTCCATATGTCGCCAAGTAGGGAGGTTTCACGCTGCTTTTGCCGTTTAATTCGATGCGGCGATTGCCGGTCTGGGCTCATTGCTCTGTTCGACCTCTTGTTAACTCTGTCTGGTGGCGTTGGAGGGCTTCTGTCCAGCAAGAAATGATTTGACCTGTTGTACCGAGACTGTATAGCAGAGCCTGTTAGTGTCAGGAACTGTTCGAGCAGAGTGTGGGCTGATAACCACGCCTGGGCACCGCCAAAGCGGATGGCTCTCGGGGAGGGGCTCCGGTTCTGTGACATCGAGAGCTGCGCGCAACCGCCCCGAGCTTACCTCGTTGACCAGCGCGTCAGTGTCTACAATCTTGCCGCGACCGGCGTTGATGAGTAGTGCCCCGTCGGGCATGGTCGCGAGGAACTTTGCGTCAACCAAGTTTCGAGTTTTTTCGGTTAGTGGAGCGGTGATTACTACGATGTCATGCCCGTCAATTAGATGGGGAATTTCCGAGGCTGCGTGCACTCCATCGCGGCGTGTGCTGGCGACGAGTGTGGACTCCGTGCCAAAGGCCGCAAACAGTCGCGCAACGGCCGAACCAATGCTGCCCGCTCCTACGATAAGCGCGCGCTTGCCGCGAAGTGTGTCAGCGGCGAACTTGCGGTGCGCCCATATGTGCTTGTCTTGGAAACGCACCAGCGCTGGCCATTGGCGGTATTGGGTCAGCGCGGCGGACAGCACCCATTCGGAAACCGGTCCGGCGTGTGCGCCTCTCGCGCCGGCGAGGACGACGCCGTCCGGGACCTCGTTCGCCCACTCGTCCGTGCCGGCCGCCGTCAGCTGGACCATTCGGAGGTTGGGCATCTGTGCCATCAACGGCATGGGGCGGTTGGTGCCCCGGTAGGGCGGCACGAAGATCTCGGCCTGACGCTGCCGCTCATCTAGGTTCGTGGTCGTGGGGTCGTACGGGATGACCTCAACGGCGTCGAGCTGGCCGAACAGTTCATGGGCAACCAGGTCGTCCGTCTCGTTGCTGACGAGGATGCGAGTTGTCACGGTTGTTCTGTGTCCTTGCTCAGCAGGGAGCTGACAAGGCTCCGTGCCTGATCCTGAAGGGGCTTGCTGGATGCTGAGTTGTCGATGACGACGTGGGGAGCGGGCGGCCGTAACTCGAGGTCGATACCCGAGATGTAGTCGTCCCAGTTGGCGAGCTTCTGGGCATCGCGCGCGGCGCCGCGGTGGCGGACGTACGTGTGCATCGTGTCCGCGTCGCAGTAGACCCAGGCGAACGAGACCTTGGCGCCCATCGCTGCGCAGGTCGCCTGAATTCGTTCCGCCCACGCCGGGTCGGCGAACTCCTTGACGAACGGCGCGGTCACGATCGCGCTGTTGCCGCACTGGACGTTCTCTGTCATGGCACTGATCAGTGCCTCGTACTCGCGCGGTCGGATCTTGTTGACGTACAAGTCGGACTCGCGGTCATTGGGCGAGAGCCCGAGCAGTTCCAGTGCCGCTTCGACCACAGGGCGGGTCAAGGTGTCCTTGTCGAGCATCGGCCAGCCGGTCTCGCGCGCGACGATGCGGCCCAGTTCCGTTTTGCCGCTGCCGGCGTAGCCGCCGACCACGAGGACTTGCGGTGAGCTCGGCTTTGGGTGCGCTTCTGCGGTCACGTGCGGCGCATTCACGATCCGGCCGGCGCGCGGCTTGCTGGTGATGAGCCCCTCCTTGATCAGCACGTCCATCGCTTCGTTGATTGTGAACGGGCTGACGTTCCACTCGCTAGCGAGCTCGCGAGTCGACGGCAGCGGCTGACCGTCCCGAAGGCGGCCGGCCTCGATGTCGTTCCGGATGTTGCGGGCAACTTGCTGGTGCAGCGGTTCGGACCGCCGGACTCCAGAGCGCGGCCGAGACATCAGTTAGCTCCTTCGTTCGCCATAGAGACCAACCATCTGGATGGTCAACGGGTCAGACCATACCAGATGACTGGCTGTGTTCTGGCTGCTCAGCGCGTCAACGCTACTCCATTCGAGTCAATCAATTGACTGGTAAAAAAACCAACTGTTAGGTTCATGGTGTTCCGCAACACACCCTGGAAGGGAACATCATGAAGGCCGCACACATCACCAACCGAGTCGTCCGGACCGCTGTTGACGGTGTTGGCGCCGGTCAGGGCCACTGCCCGGACGGCCTGACCGAGTCGGCGATTGACGCGCTGATCGCTGAGGTCGATCAGGAGTTGGCTGCTGCGTCGACGGTGGCGCAGACGCGTACTCGCCACACGTTCACCGATGCGCAGCACGCCCACCGGACGCGCCGGCGGACCGACCGCGCCACGTTGCGGGTGCTGCCGGTGCGCCTGGGCGCCGCTACGTCGGCACCGGAGGGCGAGGCCGCATGACCGTCCGACTCGGCTTTCCCGTCGCTCTCGCCGCATTTGACCCCGACACGGCGGCTCACTCCGCCAAGAACGCGCACGCCGCGTCGGGTCTCCCGATCAACCACCACGCAGGTAGCTACTCGGAGAGGTCTCTCATGGTAGGCACCCTCACGCCTCGCGCAATCGAGCGTTTGGCGATCCGCCGATACACCGACCAGACCGGCCAGTCGTGGGCCAAGGCCCCGGCCGCCACGCGCCGCACCTGGCTGGCGGAGACCGAGCCGGTCATCCGCGCCGAACACGGCATCGCGCTGGACGCGGTGTGGAACGGCGGGGACTGGCAGGCCCCCGGCCAGGTCGACCTCTTCGACGTTCCGGCGGTGGCCTGAGATGTCCACGCAGGTGCTGATGGTCCTCGGCGGTCTGGCGCTGGTCGGCGTGTTCGCCATGTGGCGCTCCGGCCGCAAGTCCGCGATCCGGGCCCAGAGGGGCGTTCGTGAGATCACCCGCATGACCGGCAACACGATCCGCCTGATCTTGGCCACGGCGATTATCGCGTTCGTTCAGTGGCTGGTGATCGTGAAGATTCAGAACACCACCGCCACATGGATCGCGCTGGTCGTCCCGGCGCTGCTGGCCGCCGCCACGATCGTGCGGCTGATGGCCATCACCGAAATCGTCCACACCACCCGTGGAGGTCGTCGCTGATGTTCAGCAAGAAGAACGAAGACGACGCCATCGCGGCCGCCGTAGTCCACGTGCTGCTCTCGGGCATGAAGCCCGAGCACCGGCAGGGCGTGCTGGCGCAGCTCAACGACAACGAACGCCGCCAGGTCCTCAACGCGGAACTGGAAGGCCGCGCGGACCAGTGGGAGCGCAAGCACGGCACGGAATGGGGGCAGAGCTGATGAGCACGGAAACCCTGGCTCCGCAGGACGCGAAGCACCAGCCGTTGTCCGAGGCGGACAAGCTCGCCCAGGACGCGGCCACCGCCGCGCAGGTCCGGCGGCTGGCCAACCACCCGGACGTGGTGGCGCTGCGGGTGGAGAAGGTCCGCACGCAGGTCGACGCGGTGATCTGGCTCGGGATCTTCCTCGGCCTGGCCTTCACCATGGTCAACGTCCAGTCCTTCGCCGCCGCCGGCGCCGCAACCTGGTCGCTCGGCTGGCTGGCCGGGTGGCTGCTAGACCCGATGGTCTCGCTGGTTCTCGTGGCGGTGCTGCGGGCGGAGCAGGTGACGGCCCGGTACCAGGTCGACACCGGCCGGTGGGCGCACCGGACGAAGTGGTTCGCGTTCCTGGCCACTTACGTGATGAACACCTGGAAGTCCTGGACGCACTTCGACGTGGCTGGGGTGGTGCTGCACTCGGTTCCGCCGGTGCTGGTGTTCCTCGCGGCGGAGACCGCGCCGGTGCTGCGGGACAAGCTCACCGAAGCGGTCATGGCCGCCGCGGGGACGGCGTTCACGGGAGAGCAGGCCACCGGCGCTCCGGCTGCCGTGCCCGCTGCTCCGGCGGAGGACAGCGCGGGGGAGAAGTCGGCACCGGTGGCCCGGCCGCGCCGCCGTCCGGTCCGCAAGTCAGCCGCGAAGCCGGCTCGGAAGCTGCGCGGGGACTACCTGGCCGACGCCCGCGCCGCGTGGGCCCCGGGCATCGAGATCACCCCGGCCTGGGTCCGGTCCGTGTGCCCGGAGATCTCGCGCGGCACCAGCAAGAACGTCGCTGATGACCTGATCGCCGAAACTGCCCGCCCGGCCGTTGCGCCGGTGCCGGCCGACCAGCCCGTGACCGTCGACCAGGAGGAGGCCGCCTGATGTCCACCACCGCCGACCACACGCCTGAGTCCGTGAACGGACCCGACTCCGAAGGGCCTCTTTCCGTGAACAGCACGCCCGACCCGTCCACGAACACCCCGGCCGAGACGCCCGTGAATGCCGCCGTGAACGCCGACCCGGCCGCTACCGACACCGCTAAGACGCGGGCCGGGAACGTCGTCCCGATCCGCCCGGACACCGCCCGCACGCCGGAGGAGATCCCGGAGCAGGACCGGCCCGCCGCCGACGACACCGAGTCCGGCACGGTCGTCCGGCTGGTCGACCCGCCGGCAACGAAGGTGACGTGGTGGGAGTCCGCCGGCCACGCCACCGCACGGCCGCTGGTCGCGCGCTGGCTGACCTCGGCAGAGGAGTTCAAGTCGCGGGCCCGGTTCCTGGTCCGCTACGCCGCCCACACCACGGCGTTCCACGCGCTGCGGGTGCCGGTGTACGTGCCGACGGCGTTCCTGCGCTCGTTCGGCGCGACCGGCCGTCTGGTCGCCCGGCTGCGCGCGTGGGTGTACGACGCGGAGTCCCACCCGGTGCGGATGAACGCCCGCGACCGCGCCGACGCGGAGCTGTACATGAAGCTGCGCGAGATCCGCAACGAAACGGTGCGCCGCCGCACGGGAACCGTGGTGCTCGCAGTGTCCGTGCTGCTGGCCATCGTCTACCTCTGCACCGTGCTGCTGGAGCCATTCTGGAACTGGACCGGCCTGGTGGTCGCGATGACGCTCGTGGGCTGGTGGGGCGCACCGGCGGACAAGCCGGTCGCCGGTCGCGCCGTGGACTCGGTCAAGGCATCCAAGCTGACGTCGTCGATGATCGAGGACGCGCTCTGCTCTCTCGGGATCGGTGGGCTGAACCAGGCCTACGCCAAGGGCAAGCGCATCGAGTTCCCGAACCCGATCGCCCGCGACGGCGACGGCTGGCGCGCCGACGTCGACCTGCCCTTGGGTGTCACGGCCGGCGACATCATCGCCAAGCGCGACGAGCTGTCCTCCGCCCTGCGCCGGCAGATCGGGTGCGTGTGGCCGGAAGGAGATGCGAAGGTCCACGAAGGACGGTTGGTGCTGTGGGTCGGGGACATCGACATGTCCAAGGCCAAGCAGAAGCCGTGGCCGCTGGCCAAGCCGGGCGCGACGGTCGACCTGTTCACCGCGCAGCCGTTCGGCACCGACCAGCGCGGCCGCTGGGTGCCCATCACGCTGATGTTCGCCTCGATGGTGATCGGCGCGGTCCCGCGCATGGGCAAGACGGTCACGCTGCGGGAACTGCTGCTGATCGCCGCCCTGGACCCGCGCGCGGTGCTCTACGCCTACGACCTCAAAGGCACCGGTGACTTGTCCCCGCTGGGGCAGTGCGCGCACGGCTACGGCGTCGGCGATGACCCCGAGGACATCGAACGCATGGTGGTGGAGATGCGGGAACTTCGGAACGAGATGCGCCGCCGCACCAAGGTGATCCGCAACCTGCCGGAATCGGTCTGCCCGGACAACAAAGTCACCCCGGAGCTGGCCGCGCGTAAGGACTTGCGGCTCGCGCCGATCGTGGTCGGGGTGGATGAGTGTCAGGTGTGGTTCGAGCACCCCGAGCACGGCGAGGAGCTGGAGGAGATCTGCACCGACCTGGTCAAGCGCGGCCCCGCGCTGGGGATCACGTTGATCCTGGCCACGCAGCGCCCGGACGCGAAGTCGCTGCCCACGGGCATCTCCGCCAACGCCATCCTGCGGTTCTGCCTCAAGGTGATGGGGCAGCAGGCCAACGACATGGTTCTCGGCACCAGCCAGTACAAGTCCGGGGTGCGGGCCACGATGTTCGCCCGCTCGGACCGGGGCATCGGCTACCTCGCCGGCGAGGGCGACGACGCGCAGATCGTGCGCAGCGTCTACAAGGACGCCACCGACGCCAAGAAGATCGCCGCCGGTGCCCGGGCGCGGCGGGAAGCGCTGGGCAACATCACCGGCTACGCCGCCGGTGAGGCCGTGGACGTGGAGGCCGCGCGGCTGGACCCGCTGGCCGACACCATCGCGGTGTTCCAGCGTGGGGAGGACAAGCTCTGGTCCGACGCCATCGTGACCCGGCTCGCCGAGCTGCGGCCCGGCCAGTACCGGGGCTGGACCGCGCAGAACCTCGCCACCGCGCTCAAGCCGTATGGCGTCAAGCCCAAGCAGGTGTGGAGCACTGACCCTGACACGGGCAAGGGAGCCAACCGCAACGGCTACACCCGCGACGCCCTCACCACCGCCAAGAACAACCGAGCGTAACCGGGTTCGGAGGCTAGGGGCGGTTCGCGTCCTAGACCGGACCGCCCCTAGACCTAGACCCCTCCTCTAGGCACCCGCAGCAGTCGTGACCAGCGCACTAGCGCCCTAGACCC
>NZ_JBSFNC010000070.1:0-45248 GCF_053586895.1 Amycolatopsis sp. NPDC003731
CCCAACGGGCGGGGCCCAGCAACCGGGCGGCCCCCGGCCCTTTCCCTGCCGCATCCTCCGCCGGAGGCCACGATGCCCGCCACCCACCGCCGTTCTGTCACCGAGCCCGGTGCGACGTCACGGAGCCGTCTCACGCGCGAGCAACGACTGCGTGCCCCGCCCTGGAAATCACCCTTCAGGGTAAGAGAATCTCTCTACGCTCGAGGGATGAGCATTCGTTACGGCGTCACCATCCCCGGGCTCGTCCTTGCCGGAGGCACCGGCTTCTACCTCGGCATCCAGCCCTTCGGCTACATCGGACTGCTCGCCACACCCTTCACCGACCCAGCCGGCCTGCTCGCCCTGCCCGGTGCGGTGTTATTCGGTGCGCTTCTCGGGTGCGTCGCCGCCTACCTCAGCCGCAACCGCATCAAGCCGAAACTCGACCACCGCTACCGCCGCGGCGCCATCCTCGGCGCGATCACCCTGCCCGGCTACCTGTTCATCGGGCACTTCCCCGGCGCCGAGCAGGGCGGCACCGCCAGCCAGTGGGCGTTCGGGATCGCGTTCTGCTGCGGCATCGCCGCAATGATCGCCCACTACCAGCGGCGAAAGCGCCTTACCCTCGCCCGCCGCGCCCACCGCCCAGCCGGACAGCAGGCCGACCAGCAGACCGCGACGCGCTGACCGCCAACACGACGAGAAGAGGGGTGGTGGCACCTACCGGTGTCACCACCCCTCTTCTCATGTCTGCGCGGCTGCGCCGCTATTCCGCCCCGACTCTCGCCTCGCCCACCGGCTCCGATACCGACACCGGCTCGTGCAGCTCGCCGTCCAACGGCCGATCATCCGATCCAGCCTCCGAGTCCGCCTCTCCTGCACCCGAGCCAGCGGGCTCGCCGTCCTGGCCACCCGCCTCCGCCGCCACTACGGCATCACGCGACAGCGCGGTAACCGCCTTCGCCGAGATCCCGAGCAAGGCCGCCGTCTCGGCCGCGCCGACATCCGCCGCGCGGATCTCAGCGACCGACGCCGCCATCACCGATCGCCACTCGCCGATCTCCATCGCCGCATCCGCACGGACCTGCTCGGCCGACCGCTCGAACTCCGCGACCCTCGCCGCGCGCTGCCGATCCAGCTCCGCCAGCCTGCGCTCCAGCTGCGCCGCCAATGCGCCGATCCGGTCCTCGCGCCGGCGCTCAACTGCCTCGATCGCCGTCACCGCCTCCGCGAACGGCCCGAGTGCAGCATCCACCCGCCGCTCGTTCTCCCGCTCGCGCTCCAGCTGCTCCGCACGGCGGCGCCGCGCCGCCTCCAGCCGCTCCAGTGTCGCCGACGACCGACGCTTCCGCCTCGATCCTGTTGTTTGATGTTCAACCATGACGGACCTCCCGCGCGGGGAGGGCAGCGGTAACACTCGTCAGCCTACCCGCCGGCCACACGGTGACCCCGCGCATCAGCGGCGCAGGGCTCGCACCGCCCAGGTGAACCTCGAACACGCCGACCTGTTCGCACGCCCCTGCGGGCACTGAGGTGGAAGTGGCGCGGTACCGCCGCAGCAGCCCCGAAGGGCCACGCCACCAAAGTGGCGAGCGGCAAAACTCGCGGCGGCCCGCTAACGCTCCGTCTCAGGGACACGTAGGCCCACGGAACGCTACGACGAGCATACCCGCAGGTCATCACACCCGCGGCCGGCCCACAGGCGCGCCGTTTCCGCTGGTCAGCCGACTGACTCCAGAGCGCCGACAACGGAGGCGCGTAAGAAGGATCCGTTGCGTCCGCGGGTGGTGGGTGGCCCCGAAATTGTATCGGTCGTCCCCCCAAATACAAGGGCACCCCAAACTATTTTTGACCGAAAAGCGTGGTCAAAAATAGTTCGAGGCCCCACCCTTGCATTCGGGGCCCCTACTTCCTAGGTCAGGCATTGAGGGCAGGCCGGAGGCCTGCCCCGGTTACTTCGGGGCCACCCACCACCCACTCAGCGTACGGTCACTTCCACTGCGCCGACCAGCGACACCACGCGGCACCGCAACGCCCGCCAGCACGCGCGTGCCGACCGAACGGCAATCAGAGAAGAAATCAGATAGAGCACATTCGCCGACTTCTTAGATTGCCCAAAATAGTCAGTTGATAACCCCATTTCGACTGGAATAGATGACAGCCGGGCGGTAATATTGACCACGTAAGGCGATCGGGACGGCAAACCCGAGAACCGCACTCAATCAACACGTAGGGATCAACTCTCATGGTTACAACCATTCACCGTAAGCACCTTCCGAGCATCACCCGCGCCGTGCAGGCGTTGCAGGCACAGCCGCCGCGCGTCCGGACCGCGCTCACCGAGCTACGGGCCGTCTTCAACGACAGCGGAGAACACCCGCCCGCGATCCTCGCCGCATGCGCGACCCTGCTCAACACCGACGCCGCGATCAGCGGTGACGTCCTGGCCGCCGTACGCACCGCCCACGCCGAATGGGACAGCTACGGCGAGACCGAACGCGAGCTATTCAACCGGTGCGTCCACACCAGCCAGACCCGCCGCACCGTCGCCGTGACCGAAACCAACGACGTCACAGCGATGCTGCGCCAGCAGCCCCCACGCATCACCGACGCACTCAACGGCCTGCGATGGCTCAACGCCCAGACCCAGCACACGCACAAGGACGTGTACACCGTCTGCGGGACCCTGCTGAAGAACCCCAGCGCCACGCACCCCGCCATCGTCGACGCCATCCAGACCGCCCACACACTCTGGCCCGGCCTCGCCGATGACCTGCGCACGCTCGTAATGACCTGCGTGTACGCCAGCAAGGCCCGCGCCGACCACGCGCGCGCCCGCACCGCCGCCCGACAGCAGGCCACCGAAGCCGAGTCCCACGACATCCACCGCTGCAGCAACTGTGACGGCAACCTCGCCGGACTCCCCGAAATGCGCTACTGCTCCGATGCCTGCCGCCGGGAAGCCGAGTCAGCGCAGCACCCCATGCCGGGCGAGCACACCACCACCGGGAAACCGGCCGAGCCTGTCGCTGCCCCCAAGGGCGCCGCGCCGGTGGCCGCACCCCCCGCCGAGATGAAGCCCAAGCCCAAGAGCTTGACAAAGGCCGAGCGCGAGCCGATCGAGAAAAAGGCGGACAGCCGTTACGTCGTCGGCGAAGTGGAAGCCCACTATGACGAGCAGTGGCGGCAGATCGTGCGAGCGATCCCGACCGCCGGTTTCGTCCGCAAGGACGAGCGCGCGGTGGACCTCTACGAGCAGGAGCGGCAGCGTCACGCCGACCTGGACGACAGCAGCGACGCTGCTAGCGACCTGACCGGCTACGCCCTGTCCGACGAGGACTACGACCGGCTTGCACTGGTCCCGGTCGCACCGGGCGGGTTGTGCGTGGCGTGCAACCTCGAACGCACGCCCAGCGAGCAGCGCGGTTCCCGCGGAGACGACCGGTGCGAGATGTGCCGCGACCGGAACACGCCCCCGCTGTGCGTATTCGCCCTCACAGCGTTCGCGCCGTCGCGCAACCTCGCCGCCGCCTGACCACCCACCCGGGGGCACCCAGACCGGATGCCCCCGCCCCCAACCAGGAGCCGCCACCGTGCGCACCTTCGCCGCATCGACCGCAAAGAGCGGCCGCCGACCTGATCCCTACCGACGCGCCCGCCACCGCCACGGCAATCCCACGCGAGCTACTCGCCCGCCACGTCCGGACGCTGCCCACCCCGAATGACGGCACGGTCAACGTCGTACCCGCCGCCGCCATCCGGTCAGAACTGAGCCACCTCACGCAGTACGGCCAGCCGTAACGACCGTCCGCCCACCAAAGCGGCCGCCGATCTCCGGATCGGCGGCCGCTTTGCTGTGTCGGCACAGCTTGGACCGCGCAGGCGCCCCGACGCTCGACCCGAAAATCGGTCACCACCACCCCGCCCCACCAACACCAACCCCGCCTACCGCACCCACCCAACCACCCCAGCCCCCACCTTCCCGCCGCCCACTCACCCGGCCCACCACACCACCGCCACCACCTCACCCAACCTGCCCCTACCCCACACACAGCACGTCTTGCAGACGTTCTGAACCGGGTGGGCGGCTCCGCCTTTTCGGCGTAGTCTGGTGTGGACATGATGGGCTTGCGGAAGCTGAGCCCTGGTGGTCATGAGTACCTCACGAACACGGTGGCGTGCGCCGATCGCAGCCGTGAGCTCGCACCCGGCGAGCTGTTAAGTGACTACTACCTCTCCCGTGGTTACCCGGCAGGCCAATGGTTCGGCGCCGGAGCAGAGCACTTAGGACTCTCCGGCGCAGTCACCCCTGCCCAGATGAACGCCCTCTTCGGCGAAGGCCGGCATCCGCATGCCGACGCCATCGAAGCCGAAATGATCGCCAACGGCGCCACCGCCGAAGAAGCATTGAAAGCGACCCGGCTCGGTCGGCGGTTCCCGCAGTACTCCGCGCTGGACCACCTGCGTTCCCAGGTGTCGCAGGCGTACAAGGACCACAACCGCCTGCACGGGCGTCCGATCGGTGCGCCTATCTCTGCGCAGAAGCGCGCGGAGCTGCGTCGCGGCGTGCAGCTGCAGGCCTACCGCAAGGCCCACGACGGGAAAGGTCCTGCCAGTGACACGGAACTGAACAAGTGGCTGGCGGAGCAGAAACGCAATCTCAAGTCCGCGGTCTCCGGGTTCGAGGCGGTGTTCGCGCCGGACAAGAGCGTCTCCATCGCGTGGGCGATGGCCTCACCGGCCGGACGGAAGCGCATTGTCGGCATGGCCCGCCAAGCTGCCCTGGACACCGTGTCCTATATGGAGCGCAACGTCGCGTACACCCGCCGCGGGAACATGAGCGAGGCTCAGGTCGACGTCAACGGGATCACCGCAGCGTTGTTCGAGCATTGGGATTCCCGCGCCTCGGATCCACATCTGCACTTCCACGTCCTGATCTCGTCGAAAGTGCAGCGCAGCGACGATGGCGACTGGACCGCTCTCGACGGTCGCACCATCTTGGCTGCAACGGTGACCGCGTCGGAGTACTTCGACAACCGCCTGCGTGACCTGTTCCGCGAGGAGGGCGCATCGTGGGTGCAGCGGGGCGCCGAAGGCGTGGACATGAAACGCCCGGTGTGGCAGCTCGAGGGCGTCCAGGTCGAGCTGGTGAAGCTGTTCTCCCAGCGTCATCGCCAGTTCGAAGCCGCCCGGGCGAAGCGCATCGTCGAGTTCACAGCCAAGCACGGGAAGGAGCCGACGCCGAAGGACATCTTCGCCATCGACCGGGCCGCCCAGTACGACAACCGGCCCGGCAAACAGCCACCCAAGACGCTGCCGGAACATCTCAAGGCGTGGCGCGAGCACGCGCTCAGCATCGTGCCCGCCACAGTCCTGGACATGCTCGCCGACCGCGTGTACCTCACCGGACGCACGGAGCCGGATGCGTTCGACATCGCGAAACTCGCCCAGTTAACACGGGACGCGGTGTCGGACAACTACGCGCATTTCTCGTGGTGGAACCTCGCTGCCGAAGCCCACCGTCAGACCGCGCACCTGAAGGTGCCGGTCGACAAGCGCGAGCAGCTCGTCGACGACGTCGTCGACACCATCCTGGCCCAGCCCGACACCCTCGCCCTCGTCGGCCCGACCGCGGTCAACGAGCCGGCCTCATTGCGCCGGCGGGACGGGGAATCGGTGTTCGTGGAGCGCCGTTCCACCCGCTACACCACCACTGCCACCCTCGCCGCGGAAGGTGATTTGGTCGCGTGGGCGCGCCGCGGCGGCGGGCACCGGCTGCGCGTCGACACCGTCGAAAAGGCCCTCGCCGGGCAGGGGCTCAACGCCGGACAGGCGGAGATGGTGCGCCAGTTCGCCCGCTCCGGACGCCGCCTGCAGCTCGCCTTGGCCCCGGCCGGAGCCGGGAAGACCTCGGCGATGAAGGTCCTGGCGACCGCGTGGCGGCGCACCGGGCACCGCGTCTACGCCTTCGGCCCGTCCGCCCGCGCGGCCCAGGAGCTCGGCGCGTCGATCGGGGCGAAGCCGCACACGCTGCATCAGCTGACCACCGCGCTGCGGTTCGGGTTCGCGCATCGTGCGTTTCCGATGGAGGCCGGGGACCTGGTGATCGTCGACGAGGCGGCGATGGCCGGCACCCACACCCTGCACAAGGTGGTCAAGTACGCGCTGACCAACGGCGCCGACGTACGGTTGATCGGGGACGACGCGCAGCTGGCCGCGGTCGAAGCAGGCGGCGCGATCCGGCTGATCGCCCACGACGTTGGCGCGGTCCGGTTCCGGGACATCGTGCGATTCCGGGGCGAGGACCGGGAGGAGCAGGCCGCGGCGTCGTTGCAGATCCGGGCGGCGAACCCGAAGGGGCTCGAGTACTACCTCGAGTCCGGCCGGGTGGCCGACGGGTCGTTGGAAACGATGCGTGACGCCGCGCGCTCGCATTGGCAGGCCGATCTCGACGCCGGCGTGCAGTCGTTGCTGATCGTGCCGACCAACGAGGACACCGTCGCGCTGAACATCGACGCACGCGAACGGCGCCTCAACCGGGGCCTGGTCGATCGCGGGCGGGAGGTGGAGTTGCACGACGCCACCACCGCGAGTGTCGGGGACTGGGTCGTCACCCGCCACAACCAGCGCCTGCTGTCGCTGTTCGGGGGGAAGGACTTCGTCAAGAACGGCGACGTCTGGACCATCACCGACATACACCGCTCCGGCAAGATCACCGTCCAGCACCGCGTCCACAAAGCCTCCATCACGCTGCCGGCCGGGTACGTCCAAGCCCACGTCGAGCTTGCCTACGCCGCCACCATCAACCGAGTACAGGGCATGACCAGCACCGGCAACGCCCACCTGCTGGTACCACCGACGATGACCCGCGAGCAGTTCTACCCCGGCATCACCCGCGCCATGCGCGGCAACTACCTCTACGTCGTCACCCACCACCACGTCATCGACCAGCACCACGAAACCCCCGGACCGGTGTCGCCGGAGTCGGTACTCACCGGAGTGCTCAATCACTCCGGCGCTGAGTTGTCGGCAACCGAGACGATGCGTGAGGCCCAGGACGCGGCGGTGTCGATGGGCACACTCGTTCTCCACTACAACTACACCGCCACCTACCGCGACGAGGACCGCTACCGCGCCATCCTCGCCCGCCACGCCCCCTCCACCGTCGACCTGGACAGCGAACCGGCACTCATCCAGACGCTGCGCAACGCCCACGACCTCGGCTGGGAACCCGACCCCCTCGTCGCCGCCGTGATGCGCTGGCGCCAGTCCCTGGACGAGGCCGACACCCCCGGCGCAGCGCTGCAGGCCCGGATCACCACCCACCTCGAGCGGCGTCGGCCGCCCTCTGCCACCGGGCCACCGCAGCCGGCCGACGTGACGCGCTGGCGGGGCATCGTCGATGCGATCGCCCCGCACGTCGCCGTCGAAGACCCCGACTGGGAGAAGATCTGGGGCCGCGCAGCCGGTGCGCTGGCGCTCGGGTTCGACGTCGACGCCGCGCTGACCATCGTCGCCCATCAGCTCGCCGCGCGTCCAGAGGTGCCGGACCCGATGCCGGATGACCGCTACGCCGACGCCGCTCTCGCCGCCGAGCTGGAGCGCCGACGTGACCGCGGGGAGGCCCACGTGCGCGCTGTTCCCTGGCTGGCCCGCCCCGACTTCGCCCACGTGCGTCACCATCCCGGGCACACGCAGTACCTGCACGAGATGAACCTCGCGATCGCCGACCGCGTCGAGCACCTGCGCGCCGCAGTGATCCGCGACCAGCCGGAATGGGTCTCGGGGCTCGGGCCGCGGCAGGGCAATCCGATCGCGGCCGAGGAGTGGGACGACCTGGTCGGCCTGGTCGCCGCCTACCGCGAGACCTTCCGCATCGACAGTCAGGCACCGCTGGGCGCCAAGCCCGACAGCCATGGCGCGAGGGCGCACGCCTGGCGCACCCTGAGCGAGCGCTGGGACACCTTCGGCCGAGCGCCGGTGACCGACCGATCCGAGCCCGCGGCACCTCGGACAGCACCCAAGGTCGCTGAGCGTGACAACCTGTTCGCCGAGTTCGAACATGCCGATGAGCGTGTTGTCCTCGAGCCCCTGAACGTGCTGGTGCGCCGTTACGAGTTGCTGGCCCGCGACGGTGACGAAGACCGCTACCTCGACGTCCTCGCCCGCTACGTCCCCGGCGCTTTCAACGCCGGAGCCGAACCCGCCGCGCTGAACGCGCTCGCCAACGCCCAGGATCGAGGCTGGCAGGCCGAACGGCTGGTCCGCAAGCTCGCCGACGACAGCGGCTTCGCCTGGGCCAGCGACCCCGCCGCCGTCCTCGCCAAACGCGTCTCCGCGCACGTCAGCAAACACCGGCCACCAGCGCGGATCGGTGCACCGACCGACGAGCAGATCGACCGCTGGCGCAGCATCGTCGCCGAACACCTGCCCGACGCCGTCGTGACCGGCGAGCAGTGGGGCATCGTCTGGCGCCACGCTGCCGGCGGGACTGCTCTCGGCCTCGACGCCGACACCGCCCTCATCGACGCCCTCAGCCAGCTCCCCGCCGACATCACCGGCGCCGGGGAAGGTGACTATCGCCGCGCTGGTGAGGCACTCGTCGCCGCCCTGACCGACCGCCACAACGCAGGAGAAGGGCTGCACGCCGCGCTCCCGTGGCAGGCCCAACCGAACTTCGGAGCCCCCGGCGACCATCACGGTGCGCTGGCCCGGCTGGACGGTCTCAACGGTGAGATCGCCGCCCGCGCCGACCAGCTGCTCGACCAGGTGCAGCGGGAGCAACCTCGCTGGGCCGCACAACTCGGGCAGCGGCCCGACGACGCTGGACCGGCCGCGACCTGGGATCAGACTGTCCGGCTGGCCGCGGCGTACCGTGAAACCTACGGCATCACCACCGCCGATGCTGCCTCCCCGCTTGGCAACCAACCCGCCGGCAACGACCTTCGGGCCGACGCCTGGCGCCACATCACCCGGCAATGGAGGCACCTGATGACCACACCCGACCGCGAAGACGCCGCATCGGACGTGATGCTGACCCACGAATCACTGCGCGACGCCGCCGACGCCTACGCCGCCCGATTCAACGCCGAACTCGCCGCCGAGAAAGAACAGGAAGAGGACGCCGAGGCGGAAACGGCCGCAGCCGCTCGACGCACCGAACTGGAAGACGAACTGGTCGACGGCGAGGACCACAGTTACGGCGAAGGCGCCCACCGCGGACTCAGTTACTGAGCCTGCCCACCGACGATGTCCGGCGAGGACCGCCACAGATCGGCCACGCGGCCGACCTCCCACACCCCAACGCCCTTACCCTATCTAGGCTATTCTGCTAGATAGCAGGAGTTCACGTCGTTCGTCCTCTGTAAGAGTATGGCGGACCCGACTTCTGGCTTCGGCGACTAACCGGTCCATCGTGACCGTGGCATCCCAGATGCGAGTAACACCGTCCAACGATGCAGTGGCAATACGCTGCCCGTCCGGGGACCATGCGACGCACGTCACCGGCGCAGCATGTACGCCAGCGACGATGATTTCGAGCCCAGACGCAGCATCCCAGATCCGCGCAGTCCGGTCGACGGACGCTGTGGCTAAACGCGTGCCATCAGGAGACCATGCCAGCCCCCAGACGAAGTCTTCGTGCCCTTCGAGCGCGAATACGGGAACGCCGGTTCGTACGTTCAATACTCTCGCAAACTTCTCGTCCTGGGAGCTCACTGCCAACCGCTCGCCGTCGGGCGACCAGGCTACAGACGATATATCCTCATAGCCTTCAACGACAACATTCAGGGCGCCAGTACGAACGTCCCACACACGTAAGACTCCTACGTCGTCGCCAGCGGCAAGCTGCTGTCCATCCGGAGACAACTCGACGGTACGGATCTTTTCCTCATCGCCGCGCAGTGCCAGCAGCTCAGCACCGGTGTGGGCACTCCATATCCGCGCAGTCTGATCGAACCCGCCGCTCGCTAGATACTGGCCATCAGTCGACCAAGTTACTGCAGCTACCCAATCTTGGTGACCGTGCAGTTCCAGCTTTTCGCCACCGGTGCGGGAATCCCAAACCCGCACCATCCGGTCTAACGAACCAGTCGCCAGACGATGCCCATCCGGCGACCAGGCCACACCCCAGACCGCGTCCTGGTGACCATCTATTTTGAGCAACTCGGCACCAGTATGGACATCCCACACCCGCGCAGTCCGATCACCTGATGCTGTCGCAACGCGTTGGCCATCCGGAGACCAAGCCACATCGAAAACCTCGCGTTGATGCCCGCGCATCACCATTCTACTTAGAGTATGAACATCCCATATGCGCGCAGTCTCATCTAATGACCCAGTGACAAGACGGTGTCCGTCCGGCGACCAGGCCGCGCCGACGACTCCGTTCTGGTGACCGTGCAGCGTGAGCAGCTCATTCCCGCTTCGGGCATCCCATACCCGAGCCGTACGATCGCGGGAACCGGTGGCCAAACGCGTTCCGTCCAGCGACCACGCCACACCCCACACTCGATCACTGTGGCCCTCCAGGGTGAGCAGCTCTGTACCAGCGTCGGCGTCCCACACCCGCGCAGTTCGATCATCGGAAACGGTGACTAGACGGTGTCCGTCCGGCGACCACGCCACATCCCACAGTCCGTCTTGATGGCCGCGCAAAGTGAGCAACTCGGCCCCCGTGCGAGCGTCCCACACACGGGCGGTGCGATCCCGGGAACCGGTGGCCAAGCGTGTTCCGTCGGGCGACCACGCGACACCGCCAAGATCGCGTTGATGTCCTTCCAGAGTGAGGAGCTCGGCGCCAGTATCAGCGTCCCACACCCGCGCGACCTGGTCATACGAAGAGGTCGCCACACGACGCCCATCCGGCGACCACGCCACGCCCCACACCCCCTCTTGATGGCCGCGCAAAGTGAGCAACCCAATTCCCGCATGCGCGTCCCACACCCGGGCCGTGCGATCCCGGGAACCGGTGAGCAGTCGCGTTCCATCCGGCGACCACGCCACACCCCACACCCGATCACCGTGCCCTTCGAGCGTAAGGAGCTTCGTGCCGGTATCGGCTTCCCACACTTGTACTGTCTGATCGTACGAAGCGGTCGCCACCCGACGCCCGTCCGGTGACCACGCTACGTGCTCGAGATCCCGAGGGTGGCCGGCGTAGATGAGAACAGTTCGGTGGTGCAACAAGGCAGTAGCCAAGGCGCGACCCGCCAGCGGCGTACAGGCATATTCATCGATCGCCATAAGGGCCAAGGCCAGAGCGTACTCAGGATCGTCCTCTACCACCGCTAGGGCTCGGCGAGCAATCGAGTTGGCAAGTTGGCGCGTTGTGGCTTGATCTGCGTCCTGGGACCGCTCGAGAAACTCACGAATAAGGGCTGGCCTATCGGCCACGGCTAACCTCGCGGCATGCCGAAGAGCGTCCGCAAGACGGTCTGAATGGAGCAGGTAGGCATGTTGACGTCCAGACCTGTCCCACTCCAGCGCCCACCTTTCCAGGTCAGCTTGCCACTGGAGATCGTCGGCACGAGTTTCAATAGTCTGACGCAGGGGCGGCCAATGTCGGAACAGCGCTTCGTGCGCGACTTCATAAATTGTCTCTGTGTCACCGTCGACGGCGGTGCCACTGGTCAGCAGTCGCGCTGCCACGAACGCTTCCGCGACCCGTCGTTCGCTGGCCGACAACATCGAGCGACGAACCGGACGTTTGGTAGGCTCACTCTCGCTGACGGTTACAAAACGCAGCAACGTGGACAGCACCGGCGTGTCGGGGTCAGCTGCGACAAGCTCTTCGATCACGGTGTCCGCTCGTTGCGCCAACGCGCCTGCTACGCCTCCCAACCGATGATAGTCATCCGCAGCGATGACGGCGTCTCGTCCAGCATTGAAGTACAAGGTTTGCAACGTGTAGGCCAGCAACGGCAACGCCGCCCCACTTCCGGCGTCGTCCACCAGCGTGTGCGGCAAGCCAACTGGATGGAACTCCACACCCGCCTTACTTGCAGGCTTCTCGATGACCTCCAGCAGCGCATCGCGACCAAGCACGCCGATCACGACCGGATGCGTAAACAGGCGACTAAATTCCGCCGTGAGGAAATCAGTAAGAAATTCTGATCGAAGGGTTGCCAACACCCACAGTCGAGGATCAATTCGTAGCGCGCCATCAAGCAAGGAAAGGAACGTAGCACGTTCACCCACTCCTACCTGCGTGATCAATTCCTCCGCCTGGTCAACCACAATCAGCACTCGTGCGTTCTTTCTGTTTTCAGCAACGCGAATCCGATCGATGCAGCGGACCAACGCTTGTGGTTCACCAGCAGTGAGCTGGACTGCCAGCTCAACCGCAGCCTTAGCCGGAAGGTCCTGCCCCAACATCGCCACTAAAGCGGTGGCCAGCTGGAGCGATGGTCGACCCCCTGGGGCGAAGGGGTGTATCACGATCCATCGCTGTCTACTTGCCACCAAACGGGGCACCAATCCAGCCTGCACCAAAGACGACTTTCCCGCGCCAGAAGAGCCTATTATGGGAACAAACCGAAGGGTATCTTCGGGAATCATGGGGTGCAGCCGTTCGAATAAATCATCAATCTCTCTGACCCGACCGAAGAACACACCGGCGTCTTCCTCTGTGAACGACTCCAAGCCCGGGAACGGCGGCCGACCGGACCTCCACACCCGACGCGGCTCGCGTCGATCGACCCGATAAACCCAGACCCGCAAGACAAGAACCACCAGCAGTAAACCGGTAAGCATGGGCAGAGCCCAGTCTCCCGCCCACGCTGCCAGCCAGGGAATTTTCCGCAGCCGATCAACCGTAAAGCTGGAGGCAATGCCGAGCAACGCGCCGACGACGACCAACGCGAGATCTAAGATCAACGATGTCGGCCGACGTCCTCTTTTTGTCACGTTCGGCCTCCGCATGAGTCGACTAGCGTACGACGCAAGTGAACCACAAACTATACTCAAACCCACTTCTTCGACCCGCCAACGCTCCAATTGAGACTGACAACCGTCGCGGACGCTCCTGACCGATCGCATCCGTCAATCGAATGGCGTAGCACCGGTTTGACCGACAAGCTATCGTTCTACAACCAGCGACCATCGAAGATCATTGTGAACACATCTACGCCAGAACGACCTCGTGTGTCGGCTCCGCAGGCCCCGCCTGTGACCCCACGTGCGCGATCACGGCCAACCATCCTCGCTCTGGGACCTCATAACAACATTGTCGTCAGCAACCCGTGCCTCCTGGTCACGATGTTCCAGGGTGAAGCGGTCGGGACGGGCTGGTGCGCCGGCGGTCTTGTGGCCGTCGGAGCGGCAGCGCTGATGGACCCACTCGGTGGCCATGCGCTCGGCGAACCCCGGGCGCCAGTGGTCGTGCCAGTACTGCGCATCACGAACCGTGGCCTTCTTGCCCAGGTGGGCTTCGCGCCAGGTGTAGGCGAGGGTGGCGATCTCGGCGACCAGGCCGGGATGGTCGAGCCAGCAGTCGGGGATGGCGACCGCGCGGGTGCCGGGATTGCCGACGTAGGTCTCGTTGTAGTACTGCACGAAGTGCGCGAGCGTGAACAGCGGCGTTTCCCTGCGATGCCCTTTGTCTTCAGCCGCCTCGGGTGGCAGGAACGTCAGCCACCGCGCCAGCCGCGGATCGCCGTCCGGCTCGTCGGTCAGTTCCGCAAGCTTCTCCGACAACTTCCCGATCTGGTGCCCCAGGGCCTTGGCCACCGTTTCCAGGCCGGCGACCACCTCGTCGAGCTCGCCCAGCGACCGCGGTTCCGACCCGGCCTGATCGTCCGTCTGCCGCTGGTTGGGGTCGGCGGGTTCGCTTGGGCGTGCGGCAATGTCGTCCTCGCTCATCGCAGATCGCCCTCGCCAGGCAGGGCCAGCGGGTAGCCCTCAGGTGTGATCGCTGCCCGGCCGGAACGGATCACCGCGACGTCGGCTTGCAGCTGAGGCCAGTCCGGCCGTTGCTCGACATCGACGGTGCGGCCGAGGATCGGGCGGAGATTGCCGTGCAGGATCAGAACCCGGCCGCGGTCAAGAGTGCGGATGTCGCCGGCGCGCAGGGTCGGGACGGTCTCCTCGCCGCTGGCGCCGCGCCCGACACTGAACAGTCCGTCGCTGTGGTGCTGATGGGTGCGGCGGCGGTGCTGCCCGGACAGCGTGGACAGCCACTCCAGCGTGTTGTCGTCCTTCAGCCCGGGGAACGCGGTCAGGGTGAGGGTATTGTCGATCAGCTGCAGCCGGCCGGGTTCGCCGTAGAGTTCGTCCAGCTGGGAGCGGGACTGCGCGGACCAGTGGATCAGTACCCCGCGGCCGGCGGAGTCGGCGATGATCGCGGGCAATCGCGGCACCGGTGTCCCGGCGAACAGCTCATCGAGGATCGCGGTCGCCGGTGGCTCGAGCCGGCGGCGTTCGTGGCGTAGCGCGGTGTCCTGGGCGGTGGTGAGGATCTGCTCGACCAGCGCGGTGAGGACTGGCCGGGCCTGCGGGGCTTGGTGTTCCCCGGCGATGATAAACAGGCTGCCGCGGCGGCGCAGGAACTCGTCGATGTTCAGTTCTTCGGCCGGGCTCGGGGTGGCGAAGTCGCGGATGGCGGGGTTCATGAACGGTTCGATCGCGCGGCGCACGCTCATCCAGACCGCGTCGGAGGTCTCTGCGACCATTCCGATCTCCGACTCCAGGTTTTGCGCGAGCTGCGGATACTGCGCTTCGAGCAGCTCGACGGGTTCCCGGTCGGCGGGTTTGGCGATCGACCACCGCACGAGGTGATCGATGGTCCGGTGGTGGGTGGCGGCGGCGAGCAGGTAGGCCTGCATGACGATCGTGGCGCGGCCGCGGAACACCGCGTCGTTGCCGCCGACATTCTCCAGTCCGAGCGAGGACGCTTCGATCAGCGTCTCCGCGCGCCGCAGGGCGACGGCGGGGTCGGCGCAGCCGGTGACCGGGGACCAGCGGGCGTGCGCGGGCCAGGACAGCGTGCCGGTGGCGTCGATCACCAGCACCGGCCCGGCACCGGGGCGTCGGGTGCGGGCCAGCAGGCACCACTCGGCGAGATCGTTCTTGGTCGTCGACGCGATCAGCGCGCCTGGCGCGGCGAGGACCTTGTGCACCAGGTCGGTGCGGCTCTTGCCCGAGCGGGTCGGCGCGATCGTTCCGGTCGGTGTTTCCAGCGACGTGACCAGCTGCTGGTGGCGGGGGCCGCGATGCAGCGGGACCGCGATCTCCTCGATGGGCGCAGCGCGGCGTTGCTCGTCGGTCAGGTCACCGCGAGTCCACATCGCGGTCTTGCGTGCGGCTGTGACCGACAAGGTCCTGGCCATCTCGCGGCGGGTGGCGTGGCCTGAATCGGTCGGGGCCACGCGTCGCCAGACCGGGATCGCGGCGCCAACGGTGAGCCCGGCCGTCAGCATGGTGATCGTGGTGAACCAGATGTAGAACGCCAGCTGGTGATCGCTGACCGCGCCCGACCACGGGACCGGCAAGCGTGGCCCAGGGTCAGCGGCGTGAAAGACGACGGTGACGGCAAAGCCCGCCCACGCGGTGATCGGGGGCCACGTCCATGTGCCGGTGAAGAATCCGGTCACCAGAACGGCCGCGACGACGACGATGGCGCCGAGGGCGCACAGGATCGCCAAGGCTGCGACCGCGAGGCCCATCAGGGCGACGTCGCGGTCCAAATTGAGGGTGTCGGTGCGTGTGCGCGGCATCGGCCGCTCCTCCCGGACAGCGGAAGAGCGGCACCACGTGGTTCATCGGAGTGGGCTCCCTCCCGGTGGCGGGGAGGGCAAATCTGGGTCGGCGATCCGGCGGATCGCGACGATCTTCGAGATCCATGCGGAAAGGGGTTCGAGGATGACGCCGGTGTCGGTGTCATAGGCGTCGACGATCAGGCCGTGCCCGGCGTACATCCCGACGTGCCGCGGCACCTGCGCAGTCCCCAGCGAGCCGGGAATGAATAGCAGATCGCCCGGCTGTACTTGCTCCAGTGACGAGACGGAGTGGCCGGCGTGGACTTGGCTGATCGTGCCTGCGGGGATGCCGATCCCGGCGGCGGCCCAGGAGGCGAGCATCAGCCCGGAGCAGTCGTAGGCGTCCGGGCCCTTCGCACCCCAGACGTAAGGCTTGCCGAGCTGCCCCAGAGCGAAGCCGACCGCCGCGCGCTGGCGAGCATCCTCCGGCAGCGTGAACCCCGGCGGCAGCTTGGTCGGGTCCACCTGGCCCGGGTCGCGAGGGATGTCGGATCCGCCCTGGTCCGGGCACAGCGTCTTGACCTGTACCGCCTCGGTTCCGCTACTGGGCGGTGTGGCAGGCACTGGGTTGTCCGCGCCGGTCCAGAACCGATCGACGATCGCGGCGGCGGGCGGTTCGCGTGGGGCGTAGCGGTCCGGGAAACCGCTGTGCTGTACCGCTTGCTCCGCTTGCCCTGGTGCCATGGTGTCCCAGCCGGGCAGCGCGATGAGGGCGTCGAGGAACTTGCCGGTGGCGTAGACGGGGTTTAGGATCTGCTCGCGGGTGCCCCAGCCCTGGCTCGGGCGTTGCTGGAACACCCCGAGCGAGTCGCGGTCGCCGTAGTCGAGGTTGCGCAGCCCGGACTCGACCATCCCGGTAGCGACGGCGAGGACCGCGGCCCGCCCGGGTAGCCGGCGTTGCTGGACGACGTCGACGATGGTGCGGGCGATGTCCATCTCCTCGGCGCCCAAGTGCTGCCGGTCGACCACGATCGAGCCGCCGCCCGGGCCGCCCTGATCGCAGCTGCTCAGCTGCACGATCGTCGCGGTCGCTGTGGGGCCGATCATCAGCGCCAGCACGAGGATCGGCAGGAACACCAAACCGCCCAGCGCGCCAGCGACACCGGCGAGCATTCCGTGGGGCTTCATGACGACGTCGCCGGTACGGCGTTAGCGGGGAGCGGGTTCGGCTTCGAAACAAGCTGGGAGTTGGTGTCGAAGATCTGCCGCTCAATCCGGCTCAGCACGGTCTGGACTTTGAGCCCGGTCCGGTTCTCGATCTTCCACAGCGCGCGGCCCTGTCGGTCGTTCGCCCACCCGGTCGTGGCGTCGTGCTCTTTCTCCGACAGTGCAAGGACATCAGCCAGCTCGCTTGCCACGCGGGTCGACTGTCCAAGGAGGACTCGGACCGAGCACAGGGCGAGCAGATCGCGGGCGATGGCGACTTCCTGAGACCCGGTGGCGCCGACGGAGAGAAAGTCGCCGGGCTTGTGACTGACCAGCACCTGGATCTTCCGCTCGGCTCGGGACAGCCGTAGTTCACTGTCCACCGCTTGAACGGCGCGAAGCCCGAGCCGGAGCTGGCGCCAGATCTCGTCGCGGACGACGATCCGCAGCTCCCCGTCCTCCTGCAGATCCGTCGCCAGTGACGACCACGACCCGAGGCAGGTCAGCGCGACGGCGATGGCTTGGTCGCCGCGGGTGCGTAGCCGCGAGAGGTCCAGGCTCTGGATCGGGGCGTCCCAGTCGACGGTGAAGTTCGTGGCCGCGTCGAACAAGCCGGCCAACGGTCCCGAGATCAGGTTGGCCAGCGCGTCGGTGATCGAGCGCAAGTGATCGAGGAACTGGCGGCGGCCGGCGAACCGCAGTTCCTGCCACAGCTGCTCGTCCGGGTCGGCCAGCGCCCGGTGGACGTCGGGGATGGTGATCGGCGTGAGGTGGGTGTAGCCCTCGTGGACGCCGAGCAGCTGCCGCAGTACCGCCGAGAGGGCGGCCTCGTCGGTAACGGTGGGCCGGTAGCCCTGCGCTTCGGCCAGCGCGACCAGCAGCTGCACCCACCGGCCCAACACCCCGTCCAGCTCGTCGCGTTGCCGGTCGGTCGACCAGGTTTCCCAGCGGCCGGCGAGGGGTCCGAGGTCGAGGGCGTTGAGGCAGGCGCTGCTGCCGCGCCCGAGCATGATCGGCGTCACCCCGAGCGCGTTCAGCAGTGGGGTGTATTCGCCTTTGACGTCCCCGGAGATCAGCGTGCGGACGCCGGTGAGCATCATCCGCAGCACAAACGCCACCACCGTGGAGCTCTTGCCGCGGCCGGGTTCGCCGAACAGGACCATGTTCGGGTTGGTGCAGATCGAACGCAGGACGAACTCGACCGGATGCAGGTAGAACGCACCGCCGGAGTGGACGTCGTAGCCCATCCGCGCCCCGACCGCCGGCAATGGACTCGCCGCCAGCAACGGGAACAGCCCGCCGATCTCGTGCGTGCCGGCCTGGTAGACCTGCAGTGGCGCCGCGACCGGCGACCAGCCGTGTCCGGGGCGGGCGAACCCGCGCTGGGGTGCTGCGCGCCGGTTCACGCGGGCGGTGCGGCCGTCCGGGCGTTGGTGCCCTGTTGGTCTCGTGCTGGGCGCGGGTCCGAAAGTGGCGAGCAGCTCCGCGGCGGTCCGTTCGCCGTCGCGGGGGCTCATGACCCGCCGCCGCGCAGTCGGGGCAAGCCCACGCCGACGGGCAGGACAGCGGCGACGAACCCGGCGTCTTGAGCCAGTTCCATCCGCAGGAGCTGGAAGCGGCCGACGATGTCGTTTTCCAGCTTGGCCGCGTGGTCCTCGACATTCCAGGTCTCGGGGATGGTGACCGCGGCGGCGACGGCGAAGCGGACGATGCCGTGACCGGCTGCGACCGCGTGCTCTTGTGCCCGCGCGCCGCCCGCTTCGCGGGCTTCGGCGGCGCCGGAGTTGAAGCCTTTGGAGGATTTCCAGTCCCGCATGACGCCGGTGCGGAACCGCAGCCGGCGCACGGCTTTGCGGGACCGGTGCTGGGACAGGGTTTCGTAGTGGATGGCGAGGCTGCGGCGTTCGCCGGCGGTCTTGACCGCCAGCAGCCCGCTCAGTGATCCGAACACCGTGCCGGCCTCGGGCATCAGCACCGAGTAGGACACCGTGGCGAAGCCGTCGTGGTAGTACGCCCGCGGCGAGGGTGCCGGAGCGTGTACTGGGCCTGCGGTCGCCCAGCGGACACCGATATCGGAGGCCTGGTGGCGGCGCGCGGCGAGGCCTGCGGCGCTGGCCGGGTTGAAGCCGGTGCGGATCGCCACCGCCAGCTCCGGACCGGAGAGCCACGTGACGGTGGTGGCGCCGAGGGACTTGAGCTTGTCCTCGAGCCCGTCCAGCACGCGGTAGAGCACGGCGGCCCGGCCAGCGACCCCGCCCCCAGCAGCGGCGGCGGGGCGGCGGAGGGCGTCTTCGGCGCCGGAGAGGGTGACGAACACTTCGTGCCGGACCGACACCGCCCCGACCAGCCGATCCAGCTCCTCCGATGCCTGGCGCGCGAGCGTCGGGGCACCCGGGACGACGTGTTCGGCGCGCCAGGCGTGGTAGTCGGCGCCGTCGTCGGGGACGGTGCGGACCAGCAGGGTCATCCGGTCGATGACTTCGCGGTGCCCGATCGACAGCAGCAGGTTGCCCAGCCGGTTGGCCAGCCGCTCGCACTGGGCGTCCGAGAGCATCCCGACGCCGGCGTGGGTGAGGCGGGCGGTGGCGCCCCACCGCCCGTCGCCGGTGTCGTGGATCAAGCAGACGCGACCGAGGTCCCGCAGCGGTGGCCCGTCGGGGAACCGCAAGCGGGCCAACACACCGGGCAGATCCGGCTCGTCGAGATGCTCAGCCTGCCCGGCGACGGCGCGCGACTGCCACCGTGACCAGCCCAGTGCGATGCCGGCGCGGTAGAGCAGCAGGTGCCCGAGCCACCGCAGCGCCGGACGTCCGCGGACCGGCACCACGACCAGCGTCGCCGCTGTGGCGCAGGGCGCGGCCAGTATCAGGGCTTGGCCGAAGTGCCCGGACGCGAGCGCGAGGATCACCGGCACGGCCAGTCCCACGCACACGAATGCCTGGACCGGAGTGAGGCCGATGATCCAGCCCGCGCGCTCCTTGCGGGACAGTCCTTTGTAGATCCGGGTCGCGGTGCTCACAGCAGCACCGCGGCTTCCTCGGCCTCACCGGCAGCCGCGCCGCCGCCGTCATCCGGCGGCGGACCGTCCCCGGGCTTCGGCGCCGGCGGAGTCGGCGGGCCGGTGTCGCCGGGTGGATCAGCAGGTGGCGGCTGCCCGTCGTCATCGCCGTCGTCAACAGGCTCGGCCATGCTCGCGCCGCCGACACCGCCTGCGCCCCCGGCACCGTCGGCATCACCGACAGCCGAGTCCGGTGCCTCCACAGCTGGACCGGTTCCCGATCCGTCTACCCCGGAGCTTGAGGAGCCCGCCTCGAGCGCATCGCCGCCGGATGAGCCAGCGTCATCCGTCCTGCGGGAAGCGTCCTCGGGTAGCCCGACGGTCGCGTCGTCCTCGGCGGCGGCCTGGTCGAACCGGTCGACGTTGGCCTGCTCCTGGCCGTCGCCGCCGTCCTCGCCGTCGCCGCTGTTTTCGTTGTCCCCGAACTCTGTGCCGACTTTGTTCCGGAACGCGCCGGCTATCCGCCCGGTGATGCTGTTGGCGCCGTAGGAGTCCAGGCCGGCGTCGGAGAGTTTGTCCCGGAATACGCCCTGCGGGTCGGAGTTGGGGTCGACGAAGGCGAAGAGCTTGAACAGCACCAACGGCACGCACAGCGCGATGAGCAGCACGCCGATGCCGGCCAGGAGCCCGGACAGGCCTTGGGCGCCGCCGAGGATCGCGACGCCCAGCGTCAGCACGTACGCCAGGGCCGGTTTCATCCCGATGGCGACCAGGCCCCAGCGGAAGACTATCCAGTACCACCGCGCGGTCACGTCCGCCACGAGCCCGGCCGCGGCGATGGGTACGGTGGCGACCAGGACGTAGATCGCGGCTTCGCGGAACACCGCCTCGAACGCGAACCCCAACCCGGCGGGGATCACGCCGAACACACCGGCGAGACCGAGCACGACGTTCTTGACCTCGTCGGAGAGCGCGTCGGTGAAGCCGGTCATGTTCAACGCGTCCCGGAAGTTGTCCACCCGCAGACCCGTGGACAGGATCGCTTCGGTCAGCCCGTCGGCGGCGGCGAGGAACGCCGCGAGCACGCTCACGGTGACCGCGAGGGCGATCCCGTACTGGATGGGGCCGGTGATCAGGCGGACGAAGCCCCGCCCGCCGTGCAGAACGGTGGTGATGATCTGCCAGAAGAACATGCCTAGCGCGATGGCCCCGGAGATCCACAGCGTCATCGGCCACAGGATCGACACCGGCCCGTCCGTGGTGGACACCGTGAACAGGGAGAACTGGTCGACCAACTGGAAAGCGGTACGCAGGATGAACAAAGCTGCCGCCCAGGTCGCGGCCATGAGCGGCTCGAGGACCCCGGCCGCGGTCGCTTTGACCCCCGCGCCGGCCAGCCTGCCCAGTGCCTTCAGCAACTCCAGCTCCACGGGCGTCATCGGACGCCGCCCATGTTCAGGGGCCGGTAGCCGGCCGCGACCGATTCGGCGCTGCCCGGCCACGCGGACGCGGCGTAGGCCGCGCGGGCGCCCGGCGCGATCCGCCAGGCGGTGCCGGTCCAGCGCAGGGCCTGACAATCGCCGATGCCCATGCGCGTGCGCTGGCCCTGGTAGTCGAAGCTCAGCTGCCCGAGCGTGCAGACGACGGCGTAGCGGCCCTCGTCGGCGGTGCCCTTGATCAGCCCCTGGGACACGTCATAGGTCACTGTCAGGCCGGGCTTGAGCTCACCGGATCGGATCCCGGCTTCCTCGCGGAAGGACGTCAGCAACGCGAGCGGGCCGCTGCCTTGCGGGGACGGCGCGTGCGGAAGCGCGGACTCGCCGTAGGCCCGCAGGTACGTTGCAGGGTCCCCACCGCGCAACGCGGTCTCGTTGAAGTCGGTCAGCCAGCCCAGCGCACCCTCCGCTGTAGCCGGGAAGCCATCGGAGATCACGCGGTTCGCAATCGGCGCCGGGCGCGGGACGGTGATCGGCGGACCGGCCGTGGCAGTGGTGAGTTCGTGCGGCAGGGCGGCCTCGGGCGGCAGGGTCAGCATGGGACGGATGGCCAGCGCGGTCGCCTCGTCGACCGGTGCCGTGGGTGCCTGCGAGGGCGCAGCGCCGGGCGGAGTCGTCGCCGACGGCGGTGAGGGCGGTGCCGTCGCCTGCCGGGCAACGAGCACGAGCATGACTGCGGCGACGAGCAGGACCGTGATGGTGATCAGGCGGCGCACCCGCGTGCGGGAACGCGGCGATTCGGTGGCGGTGAACATGGCTCAGCCGCCCGCGAAGCTGTTGATCAGCGACCAGCCGATGCCGTAGAGGATCGCGCCGGCGATGGCGCAGAGCATCATGACCACGCCGACTTTCCCGGCGCGGTGATGGTCGACCCAACGGCCGCCGGCCCAGACGATCAATCCGATGAAGAAGCCGGCGACGAGCGCGACACCCGCGCCCCACTTGACGTTGTTGAGCAGCCCGAGGATCTTGTCGCCGCCAACCTCGGGCTGCACTGGTGTCGGATTCGGGATCTGGACGAGCCAGTCGATGACACTGTGCGCGGACATCGCGCCCTCCACATCGCACCGCCCGACGTCACGTCAGGCGGGTCAAGTGGGAGGGCGTTGAAGTTTCTTGTCAGCTGAGCGGCGGGATGGTCTCAGCCGGTGTCCTTGTCGGCGGCGCGGCCGTCGCGACCGTGAGCACGGCGTGGCCATGGAAGGCGTAGGCGGCGTGTCCGCTGTGGCAGGACATGCCAGGACCGGAGCAGCTGCTCGGCGGGCGCGCGAAGCGCCGGCGGTGTCACGTCGGCGGTGACCCCGTGCTCGGCGACGTAACGTTCGTGCGGAAAGAACACCGTGTCGGACAACAGGATGCTGGTGCGACGGCCTGCGGTACCGGCCACGCCCTTCGGCCACCGGCGCGCGCCCACGACAAGCAGTTGCGTCGGCGGAGTCACCGCGGCCGTGCGCACCCACGGATCCAAGCGGGCCAGGACCTGTTCGGCGTGCGCGAGCCCGGGCACCGTAGGTCGAACCACCAGCGCCGGAATCGGTGACGGGCTGCCGACCCGCAGCCACTGTCCCGGTCCGAGCGCCGGGTCGGTCGCCAGCCGCCACGGGTCGTGGCCGATATCGACCACGGTCACGTCGACCCCGCGACCGCCAGGGTGCCAGTACGGCGGCGAGGGGAACAGCACCGGCTCGACGCCGGTTTCGGACATGTCGAGGCGGGCAAGTATCGCGCGGGCGCGCCGGGCGAACCGGATACCTGCCGTTGGGCCGGGCCCGTCCCGCCGCGGCCCATCGGCCCGCGCAGCACGTCCGAGTCCGGATCGGACGGGATCGCCGGCGTCGACGAGCAGGACCGACCGGCCTGCCAGCTGGAGCGCATCGGCGATCGCGACAGCGGTGCTCGTGGCCCCGGCTCCGGGAGAAGCGGCCAGGACCGGCAAGACTTGGCCGAACGGCGACCAGTCGACCAGCTCGACCACCTGCTCAGCGGACGTGGCCGGCCGCCCCTCGTGGTCCGTCGAGTCCACACGGGAGTCAACGTCCCCGGGGAAGTTGTCGGATGTGGTCATGACGGGCCTCCCCTCAGCGGTGTTGGTGCGCCGGTGAAGGGTGCAGCGGTCACAGCGGGACCGTGCTCCAACCCCCTGATTGGGGTGGCGTGGGTTGCTTTCTCTCGACGTTCCGAAGATACTCGCAACAAGCGTGGTGCTTACTCCGATAGTAGACGCAAGCTGCGATGTGTCAAATGCCTGCTGACGGTGTACAGAGCTGCACGCTTACCGATGTCGAGACGCGATGGGGGCGGACCGTGGCACGAGCATCCGAGGACGGATCGAGCCCCGGCGGTGACGATGCCCCCGTCGCCGTGCCCTCGGCTGACCTGCGTTCGCCGATCCCGCGCCGCCGTGCAGTCGACCAGGAGAAACTCACCGTCGCGCTGCTGAACCTGGACACGTTCGCCGAGCGGTTGGCCTACCTGTTCGATAACGCCTCGACTTATTATTTGCTGCGCGGTGACCCGGTCGTCGATCCCGACGCGATCGACCGGCTCATCGCTGAAGGTGACCCGACCTTCCTGACCTTCACCGCGAGGCCTCCGCTGATCGCCCAGTGGGTACGGGACCGGACCGGGTTGCCGCTGGCCGAGCAGGCACTACGCAACTTCAAGGCCGGTATCCGGCAGAACAGCCGCCCCGCGATCACCCGGGCGTTGGCCGAGTTCTGGCGCATCCACCCGAACTTGCTCGACCCCAGCGTCCCGGCGACCGACTTCGCCCCGCCCGACGACGAAATCGCACGCAAGACCCATGAACTGGTGACCGAACTCGGCTTGGTCGGATTCAACGCTCGCGACATCGCCAGCTCGATTGGCGATGCCCCTGACGCCGACCGCAAACAGCTGCTGCAGGTGGTGGAAGGAATCGCGCGAGCCCGCCGCGCCGCCCGCGACAATCCTGCCTCCTGACGTCGCAGATTTACCGGCTCGGCAATCCCGCTTCCCGGAGTTTGCGGTGTGTCGAGCTGATTCTTGCGGCCATCCGCTGCACTCGGCGGTGGGTCAGTGCGTCGCCGACCTCGGCCAGCCAGCGCGTCCTGGCCGCGTCGTCGACATGCAAGCGTTCGGTCTCCGGCCACCATGCCGGGGACTCGGCGTCGTCGCCGTCCTCACCGGACAGATGCTCCGCGGACGGATGTGACAGATGCGCGACAACCGCGGCGATCGCGATCTCGATGTCGACGGCTGTCGCCGTCCCCGGCGGGACATAGACGTAGAGGGCAAGGGTGTGCAGTTCGTCGCGTATCGCGCGACGGATTCGTTCGTCGATGAGCTGCTCGACGATCAGTAGCGCGTCTTCGATCTCGACCAGCTTCTGGGTCAGGCTCAGCGGGGGCGGGCGGCGGTGGGCGAGCAGCACCCGCAGCCGCTTCCACAGGCGCTCGATCGCGGCGTCCCGGCGCTGAGTGCGGCGCCGGTCGAGCCAGTCGAACAGCCGCCGGGTCGCCGCGGCGAACAGCGACCCGGCGACGAACAGCACCAAGCCGGCGCCGTCGGTGAACACCCCGAAATGAGCCCCACGGGGCGGATGGTGCGGGTCGACCAGCAGCCGCAGTGCGACACCGAGCCGCCAGGACAACCCGACCAGCGACACCGCGACCCCCAGCTGGGCCAGGGCGACGCCGCCGCGCACCCCGGCGACCTCGCCGCGGGCCACCACGGTCAGACCCAGCAGCAGCAGGGCGAGCCAGCCGACCAGGTAGCCCAGGTAGATGGCGGAGTAGAGCTGCGAGGACCAGGTCGGGTTCCGGGGCGAGGCGAAGAAGGACGTGTGCGCCCCGGCCAGCGTGTACAGGGTGACCATCGTTGCCGCGCAGACCACGAAGATCGTGACCACCGCCGGCATGGGCAGACGCAGCTGACCCAGGGTGTGCAGGAACCCGGCGGTGAACACCATCGCCAGCATCGCCAGCACGTTCTGCGCCACGACCGCGGCGTTGTGCAAGCCCGTCAGGCGGTCGATCCAGTCCAAGGTCACCGGCGCCCCGGCGGCCAGGGACAACGCCATACAGGCGATGCCGGCGGTCAGGAAATGCCGGCTGAGCGCGTAACCGCTCCCCCGGTTGACCACCGCCTTGCGGACCGCCTCGACCACGCCCGCGGCCGCGGCGCCGAGCCAGAGGAGCGAGACCGCGTCAAGCATCGGCGCACAGGTGCCGTCGCGACCCGAACGCCGCCCGCAGAGCCGTCCGGCCCGGCAGCCGATCGCGATGGCGCGCCGCCCCTGTGTTCACGTGTTCGCGCAGCAGGCACGCGAACTGCTCGGCTTCGACCTCCCATCGGTCGTCGGGGTGTGTGCGGCGTCCGCAGGCGTAGGTGCCGGGATGGCCGAGGATCCAGTGCCCGATCTCGTGGAAGGCGATGTGCGCGGCGTGCGCCGGTACTGCTTTCGCCACCACCGTCAGCCAGCACTCCTCACGCGAGCGCGCCAGCAGCCCGCTGGCCCCGCCGCGCCTCAGCGGCATTCGCCCCAGGACCACGGACATGCCCCGTTGCTGTCCCAGCGCGTCCAGGAAGGCCCGCAGTTCGAACGGATGACGGATCGGCAGGGCGCTGATGATGGTTTCGCAGCGCCGGATGAACTCCTGATCCCCATGCTCGGTCGTGCTCACTTTCACCCCTGTGTGCCTTCGACGTTTCCAGCCGGCCCCCGCCGGCACCGCTTGCTCGCCCGCCACCGTCGATGATCTTCATCGCGGCTGTTCAGGGCGTTGGAGCCATAGTGACGGACACGCTCCGCAACCAACGCCGCTTCATGCCACATTCGGGCCACATGCCGGCGCTGCGGGGTCCACATTCTTGTCCACATGTCCCGCCGGACCCTCTTGACCTGCGTCATTCACAGCCAGTAGCCAAGTGGGTATGGTTCTGGAAGCGGGGGGCGCTGCGGCGCAGGTGTCGGGAACCGATCCGGCGGATGTGGCGTGGTCGTTCAGTCACCTCGATCCGGCCGTCGCCGAGACCGCCTACGACACGCTGGGGGCGATCCGGCGCGGGTGTCCGGTGGCGCGCAGCGGGGAGCTGGACGGGTTCGTACTGGTCACCGGGTACGCCGAGATCCGGGAGGCCGCACGTGCCTCGGATCGGTTCAGTGCCTGCGTCGACGGGCTGGGTGCGGCCGCGGTGGTCACCGAGATGCGGGATGCCGTCGCGCCGATGTTCGAGACCGACGAGGACCATCACAACCAGTGGCGGCGACTCCTCCAGACATTCTTCACACCGCCCGCCGCGGCCACGCAAGCGCAATACGTGCGGGCAGTGTGCCGGGAAGTACTGCAGGAGCTGATCCCGCACGGCGCTGCGGATCTTGTCGGCGCCTACGCCCGCCAGGTGCCGCCGCTGGTGATCGGGCGGGTGCTCGGACTGGCCGAGCTCGAACGCGCGTGGCTGTCCGAGCACGTCCGTGCCCTCGACAGCGCCGAGACGCTCACCGAGGCCCAGCAGGCAGGCCGGACTTATGCCGACTTCCTCCTCGGGCAGATCCACCAGCGACGCACCCACCCGACCGGCGACCTGCTCTCGGTCATGGTGAATGCGCAGGTGGACGGCCGGAACGCCGACGATGACGAGCTGGTCAAGATGACCATGCTGATGGTCGCGGCCGGACACTTGACCACAGCCGACGCCTGCGCCACCGCCATCCTGCACCTGCTCGACGAGCCGGCCCTGCAGCAGCAGGTGTCCGCCGATCCGGCTGATCTGGAGGCGTTCGTGGAGGAGCTGGTCCGCTACGACCCGGCCGTCGCCGCCACCGGACGGACCGTGATGACCGATACCCAGCTCGGTGGCGTACCACTCTCCTGCGGGGACCGGCTGCTGCTGGCGTGGGGCAGTGCCAACCGCGACGAACGGGTCTTCGACGACGGCGACGTCTTCGACATCGACCGCGACCGCGGGGCGCCGCAGCACCTGGGATGGGGTGCCGGTGAGCACCGCTGCCTCGGTCGGCACCTCGCCCGCGTCGAGCTGCGCGTCATGCTTATCGAACTGCTGCGCGCCCTGCCCGGTTTGCGGCTTCAGCCCGGCGTCGCGGTCCGGCGGACCTTCGGGGTCATCCGCGGCGTCGCGGGCCTGCCGGTGCGGTGGGAGCACCGGTAGGCGCCGAGCGGGCCCGGTACCACTCGGCGAGCTCCCGGCGTCCCGCCACGCCCACCAGGCCATAGATCGTGGTCAGCTCGGTCTCGACCGTGCGTACGGAGAAACGCACGATCGTCGCGATCTGCGGATTCTTCAACCCCCGGGCGACCAGCCGGGTGATCGTCCACTGCCGCTCGGTTAACGTCGGCTCCGGTGGGGAGTCGACCTCGTCGAACGCGAGGGCCACGATCTGCTCGTCGTCCAGCAGGCTGCCCTCGAGGTAGGCCGCCGTCGACTCCACCGGGCCGAGCACCAAAGCGATCTCGGCCTTCGCCCGGCCGCGGTGGGACTTGAAGCTGGCCAGGCCGTTATAGCAGACGCCGTGGCGGGCCTGCAGGCTGTCCGAACCGCCGATCCGCCGCGCTGCGCCGACGTAGTCCCCGTCCTTGGCCAGCTCCCAGGCTTTCCTCTCGACCCACCAGATCGGTCCCCACAGGTCGCCGAGAGCGTTCTGGCGCCTCAGTGGCTCGGGGTTGTCGGTCACTGGTTCGGAGCACGCGGGCAGGCCACGCGTCCACTCCGCCCACGTCAGCGCCCACTCGGCGCCGCGGCGGCGGGCCTCGGCCACGCAGCGTTGCGACATCCGGTCCGCCTCGTCCGCCGGCCCGAGTAGCCCCGCCGTCATGGCGTGGAACAGGTCAGCCATGAAGGCCACGCCATCGGCGCCCACGGCGCGGAAACCGGCGCTGGCAGCCGCCAGCTTCGCGAAACCACTGCGCTGCCCGAGAGCCAGGGCTTCGTAGGCGCCCTCGACGAACAGGACTGACGGAGCGTCGTCCTTGCCCGCTTCGCGGGCCAGGCGCACGCATTCGTCCAGGAGGTTCTTCCCTCGGGATTGTTCGCCGAGGGCGATCCACACCCAGCCGGCCATCGCCAGCGCCGAGATCCGCACATCGGAGGCCACCACAGGGCCTTCGCTAAGCAGCTCCTCGACCTGGCGGCAGACCTGGATCTCGGTGGCGAAGAAGAACGGCGCCCGCGTGAGCAGGACATCCACCATGATCGACAACGCCCGCTCGATCAGGCCGTTGTCCGAGCACCATGCCACCGCTGCGGCGATGTTCCGGGATTCGGCGTTGACCAGGTCCAGCCACCGGACCTCCTCCGGCCCGAACCACCGCTCGGCCGCCTGCCGGACCAGCTCGGCAATCCAGCGGCACAGTCGTTCGCTGATCTCGTCCAGTTCGCCGAAGATGCGCAACCTGCGCCGGCCGTACTCACGCAGGAACGTGTGCTGGCGGTAGCGTCCATCGGCGGAGGCACCTTCGATAATCGAGTGCCGCACCAGATGATCCAAGGTCTCCAGGATCTCGCCCTGGTCGATCAACTCATCGGCGCAGACCTGTTCGGAAGCGTCGACAGTGAACCCACCAGTGAAAACGGTCAGCCGCGCCCAAACCCGTTGCTGCTGCGGCGAACACAGGTCCCAGGACTCGGTGATCGCGATGTCGAGCGCGAGATGATGCGAGGGCACCCCGCGCGCACCGGGACCGTACTTCAGCGACGCGCCGCCTTGCAGGCGATCGAGGACCACTGCCGGCGCTCGCCCCCGGCCAAACTGGGCCGCGATGAGTTCCAACACCAGCGGAATACCTGACGACCAGCGGACCAGGTCGACGATGACTTGCCAGTCGTCCCGTTCGGTCAGTGGCCGTCCGGCTGCGGCGGCGCGGTCGGCGAGCAGCTTTACCGCGTCACTGTGCTCGGCCGCCGCGCGATCGGCGCCCTCGGAGGGGGTCGCCAGGGGACCCAGGTGCACCCGGTGCTCTCCCTGGACATCCAGGTAGGCGCGGCTGGTGGCGATCACCTGCACCATGACGGTTTCGGTGATGATCCGGTTGACCAGCTCGGCAGCCGCGTCCAGGACTTGCTCGCAGTTGTCCAGCACGATCAGCACGCGTCGGTTGCGGAGGTGCTCGATCAGAACGTTCACGGGGTCGACGTTCGGCTGATGATGCGAGATACGCAAGGCTGCAATGAGCAAGTTGCAGATTCGCCGCTCGGCATCCGGCATGCTGGCCTGCGCGCCGAGTTCGGCGAGGCGAATGAACACCGATGCGTCGTAGTGCTCATTCATATGCACGAGCAGTTCGCCCGCTAATCGCGTCTTCCCGACGCCGGGTGATCCGGTCAGTGTCACCGCGCGGTCGCCCGCGTTCAGCCGATCGCACACCTCGGCCAGTTCACGGGATCGCCCGAAGAATGTCGTCAGTTGAACACCAGCGGGCGGTTGTCCGGCCGGTCTGCGAATGCGCTTATCCACCGCAATGGATGCGGTAACGCCAGCCTGCGCCGACCGCGGGTTTTGCCCGGCTATCGATGTCCTGCACTGTCCCCTCCTCACGCCAGCGCACCCGTCCGCCCGACCGGCGGACGGCACTCACTCGGCTCGTGACACCCTCCGTGGCAGATGTCGTACCACCTGTGGCCTGCGAAGATCGACTACTTAACAACCAAACACCCGATCGGGTTAATCGTCAACACGCTGTCCGCCAAGAAGGACCGTCAGGCCGCGAAGGACCGTTTCACTCATCCGACAGAAACCAGAAGACACCAAGGCGGGCGACAGGGTTGCCAGCAGCAAGCATGCGCCAAGGCATCCTTAACGCTACGAACTCATACGACTACCTCCCGCAACCTATCGCAGCACAAGCGGCATATCCGAAATAGTTTCCCGACAAGACCGCCACAACTGTTTGCACTTTCTTGCGGAGCCGGTTACTGTTCTCCTCAGCAAGGCAGACTAGTGCTCCACCCTGGGGAGGCGTGGAATCCAGCACGGTCCGCCCGACAATAGGGGCATTCTCGTGTTTCCATCCTCCACGTCATGCCGGACGCAGATCGCTCGCGGACCGCCGGCAGCGCAAGCTCAACAGTAGCGCAGCTTACGCGTCCGATAGTGTTTCGGACTTCTCGATCAGAGAACTCCACTACCGGCATCACACGGCCGGTCTTGTGGTCCCTTGACGTCTCCGCTCAGCCCCTCTTCGCGTAACCCTGGCTGCGGCACGAGGCACGCCCTTCAGCGCGCCCGTCGATCACCCGACGCAAAGCTGAATGGCTTTCCCTTTTCTCACAAGGAGAAACCTCGATGCACAGCCGTCTTTGGCATGCCCTCGCCGCGACCGCGGCCCTACTCGCCTCCACCGTGGCCACCGCCGTCGCGGCACCCAGCACCCCCGCCGGCGACACCAGCGACCGCGCGCCCATCGCCGGAAACATCCCAGCCTGGGCCACCCCACGCACCGAAGTCGCCCACACCAACGGAAACACCGTCCGGCACATCCAGGTAGCCCTGGCACTGCGCGACCAGGCCGGCGCCGAACGCCTCGCCGCGCAGCTGGCGACGCCGGGCAGCGCCGAGTACGGAAAGTTTCTTTCCTCGCACCAGTTCCTCGACCAATTCGCCGCCACGCAGGACACCGTCGACCAGGTGTCGCACTGGATGGCCACGCAGGGCCTCCACGTGACCGGGGTCAGCGCCAACCGCCACTTCGTCGACGCCGAAGGCCCAATCACCGCGCTGGAGTCGGCGTTCGGGACGAGGATCGCCGCCTTCCGGACCCGGATCGACGGCGCCACCCGCACCCTCACGGCCCCGGCATCGCCGGTCACCGTGCCGATCTCGCTGCGCGCGTCGATCACTGCCGTGCTCGGCCTGGACGACAGCGCCGCGCTCCTCAAACCCCAGCACACCCGACCAGCCGCGACTGCGGCGGAGCAGCACTGCGCGCGCTGGTGGGGCGAGCAGAACAACACCGACGTCCCGCAGAAGTACCCGGCCGGGTCCCAGTCCAACGCCCTCTGCGGCTACACCGGCACCCAGGTGCGCGCGATGTACAAGCTGAGCAACGGGAACACCGGGGAGGGCACGACGATCGGTGTCGTCGGCGCCTACAACTCCGACACCGTCGTGGCCGACACCAACCAGGCCGCCGCCCAGCTCGGCGTCCCGCCGCTGACCGACGGCCAGTACAGCGCGGTTCTACCCCAAGGCGGGTTCACCGACGCGACCGAGTGCGGCGCCGAGGGCTGGAACGCCGAGCAGACCCTGGATGTGCAGGCTTCCCACACCATCGCCCCGAGCGCGAAGATCCGTTACTACGCGGGGAAAACTTGCAAGGGCACCGGGATCTACGAGGCGTTCAACCGGGCCGTCACCGACAACGCCGTGGACGTGATCAGCAACAGCTACGGCAACGCCGACGGCGAAGCGTCCTTGCCGCAGGCGGCGCGGGATCAGTTCAACAGCATGGCGCTGCAGGCGGCGATCCAGGGCCAGACCATCACCGTGTCCACCGGCGACGCCGGCAACAACTCCGGCGCCGTCGGCCACGCGACCGCCAGCTTCCCGTCGTCAAGCCCTTGGGTCGTGGCGGTCGGCGGCACCAGCGTCGGCCTGGACCAGAACAATCAGCCCACGGTGCTGACTGGGTGGGAGAACAGCGGCAACACCCAGTCCGGCACCGCCTGGTCGCCGCAGCGGGACGCGGACGGGCCGTTCGCCTCCGGCGCCGGCGGCGGCACCTCTGCGCTCTACGACGCGCCGGACTGGCAGGCCGGCGTCGTCCCCGGCAGCGGTGGCAAGCGGGCGGTGCCGGACATCGCCGCTTTGGCCGACTCCTACACCGGGATGCTGGTCGGGCAGACCATCGAGGGCCAGTTCGGGATCGGCTCCTACGGCGGCACCTCGCTCGCCTCGCCGCTGATCGCCGGGCTCGTCGTCGACGCCCAGCAGGCCCGCGCCGGTAACGCCCGGGCCGGGCTGCTGACCCCGGTCCTCTACAGCCTGCGCGGGTCGAGCGCGATCGCGGACGTGGTGCCGCAGAAGGCCGGGGTGTGGACGCCGATGATGCACGCCTTCGGCGGCGTCGCCGTCCCCGGCGGGCAGGGCAGCTACCTGATCGACTTCGACGCCCGCCCGCAGAATCTGCAGAGCGCCCCGGGCTGGGACAACGTCACCGGCCTCGGCACCCCCGCCAACGGGTTCATCGGCGCGCTTTCCCAGTAACCACAACTTCTTTTCGCGGCAGGCCCGCTTGAGTGCGGGCGGGCCTGCCGCGGCCTCCATCGACCTTTGAGGAAGGACTGTTCCATGTCCGAGATGCCGCAGCCGGCGCCGAACAGGTGGTGGGTGCTCGCGCTCTGGCTGGCCGGGATCGCGCTGGTCGGCACCGTGGGTGTACTGCTCGCGCCATCGCGGCCCGCGCCCGACGCCGCGAACGTTGCCGATCAGGCGGAGCTGGGAGTCGAGCTGCACGCCCCAGCTGTGGCGGCCCGCACGGTCCCGAACCTTGCCGAGCTGCCGGAAGCCAGCACCTTCAGCACCGTGCCGGCCGCTCCGCAGGACGTGACAGCTGAGGAGGCACCGGACGGGCAGCTCATGCACCCGACCGAGCCAGTGCCGGTGTTCGACCGGCCCGGCGGGCCGGCCATCGCCGTCCTGCCGACCACGCAGCTCGGGTCCGACACGTGGGTGCCGGTGATCGCCGACGAACCGGGCTGGGTGCAGGTGCTGCTGCCGTCGCGGCCCAACGGCTCCACCGGCTGGCTATCCACCCAGGACAACACGCTCACCGTCCGGTCGACGACCGACCGGATCGTCATCGACCGGGCCGCGTTCCGACTCACGCTCTACCGCGATCACCAGCAGATCGGCAGCTGGAGCGTCGGCGTCGGCACGCCGGCTGCGCCGACCCCGGCCGGGCGGACGTTCGTGCTGGCCTCGATGACCGACGCGAAACAGAAATTCAGCCCGGTGATCTTCCCGCTCGGGATCCACTCGGCAACCTTCTCCACCTACGGAGGCGGGCCCGGCACCACCGGCATCCACGGCTGGCCCACCACCGACGTGTTCGGCCGCCCCTCCAGCGACGGCTGCATCCGCGTCCCCACCGACGCCCTCGCCACCCTCACCAATCCCGCCGACCCGGTGCCCATCGGCACCCCGGTCCTCATCCGCTAACCCAACCGCACCACCACTTCTGGAGAGACCAGCCATGAACACCACTCGCAACGCCCTCGCGGCCGCCGGAGCCGGCGCGCTCCTCATCGGCACCCTCAGCACGTTCGCGTCCAGCTGCACCCCCGCGACTGCCGCGCCGCCCGCCCTCGCGGCGGCCGCGACGACGTCGACAGCGACGGGGATCTCCGTCTCCGGCGGAGAGCACCTCTCGGCCAGCCCGAGCGTGTCCAGCAGCGGCGCGATCAAGTCCGCCGGCGGGTCGGTGTCCACGCCGAGTGGCGCGGTCGTGGCCAGCGGCATCAGCCTGGAGGCCGGCGCCGGATTCGCCGAAGCCCGCGTCACGTCGGTGCGGGTCGGCGGAACCACCGTCGGTCCGTTCACCGCGACCTGCCGCAACGGCGCCATCACCACCAGCGCACCCAAGAGCGGCAGCGGCAACCTGAAGGTCTCACCCGGCGGGCACGGCACCGCCGGGGTCATCACCGTCACCACCAGCACCGCACCCACCCGCACGAACGAGTCCGGGGCACCGAACAAGCCGACCTCAGGCACGGCGATCACGGTGACGGTCGCGACGGTCAGCTGTGGCGCCGGCACCCCTCCGCCGCCGACCGGCAACCCGCCCAGCGGCACGCGCCCCGCGCCGCCGCACAAGCCCGGCGCCCCCGGGACCTCTCGGCCGGGTGTGCCGGGCCAGCGGCACCAGCAGGGCGACAACCCGGGTGACCGGACCGCACCCAAGCCGCAGCCCAAGCCCGGTCACGTCGCCGTCACCGGCTGACCACCACCAGGCCGCGCGGGCCCGCAGACCCCAATCCCTCCGTCGCGGGCCCGCGCACCCCTTCCGCTTCCCATGTCCCCGCCGGGCGGCCTCCCCACGCCCGCACAACTCAACCGATCCGACTCGCCCACCAGGGGAGATTCCCATGTCCACGCTCGTTTTCAGCCACCCCAGCAACGACCAGCTCGACGCCGTGTCTTCCGAGAACGTCCGGGCCGTGCACTTCGTCGGCTCGCTGCCCGCCGCCCTGACCGGCGACTACCGCCAGATGATGCAGTGGTTCCTCGACCACACCCCCGACACGACAATGACCGGGCTGCCGTGCGACCCGGACCCGCGGTGGATCATCGACTGGCTCGACGGCCTGGCCACCGTCGACGCGCTCGAACCCGTCCGGACCGGCAACTCCGCCGACTACGACGACATGCCGACCTACCGCCTCAAGCACGGACGCTGGCTGGAATCCGACGATCTGTCCCTCGGCCGCGCCATACACACCGACGCCGTCATGGCCGCCCGCGCCCAGCTGCACGACGACCGCGACTTCCCACCGCACCAGGTGTCGATCCCGAACCCCTACGACCTGTCGCTATTCACCTTGGGCAGCCCCGCCGCCGCGGTCACGCACCTGCCGGTGTTCCGCCAGGCCGTGCTCGACGACGTCCACACCATCCACCGCCAGCACGGCAGCCAAGTCGTCTTCCAACTCGAGACCCCCGCCGTCCTCGCCACGCTGGACCGCACCCCACGCCCGCTGTGGCCCGCAGCGGTGCGAGCGCTGGCCAAGCAGGTCGCCCGGATCTTCGCCGACGGCGCCCGCGAGGCAACATGGCGCATCCATCTCTGCCACGGCGACCTCGGCCACCAGCCGCTGTTCGAGCTGACCGACCTCGTGCCTGCCGTGCAGTTCCTCAACGCCCTGCACAAGCAGCTACACCGGCTGCGGATCCCGATGCCCGCCGCGCACATCCCGATGTGCACCGGCACCCAAGTCCCGTCGACAGATCCGCGGTTCTACCGGGCGCTGCGACACCTGCGCCGCGACATCGACGTCATCGCAGGCCTCGTCGACGAGACCCACCCCAAAGACTCCCGCACCGCACTCGGACTGGCCGAGACCGAACTCGACCGACCGGTGCTCGCGGTCGCCGCTGCCTGCGGCTACGGCCGCCGGCTCGTCCCCGACGCCGTCGCCAACGCCGTCCTGGCGTGCGAACTCGCCCATCACACGACCGACACCCCGGCCCGCTGACCCCACGGAGAGGACTGCCGAGATGGACACCACGACCACGCCGATACCGTCCGCCGCCGGGAACCTGGCCGGCGAAGACGAGGCGCTCAAACCGATCCTGCGGGCCGGGATCGTGCCGACCCGCGCGCTCTCCGGTGGCCGGATGCATCTGCCCGGGGGCACGACACTCGCCCCGCAACGTCACAACACGACCGAGACGGCGATCGCGATCATCAGCGGCCATGTCGCCGTCCTCTCCGGCAACGCCATGCAGGCCTTCCATCCGCAGGCCGGCGACATGATCTATATCCCCGCGACCCTGCCGTATGCGGTGGTCAACCTGAGCAACAACGCCTCGGTCCTCGCGCTGGTCTTCCGCACCGACCCCGGCTTCGACACCGACGTGCACCGCATGCCCGAGCTCGACCCCGCCGTCCGCGACCAGATCCCCGACCTGCGCCGCGCCCACCACAAGGCCCTGCTGACCCGGCGCAGCGGCCGCGCCCGCCGCACCTGACCCTGCTCTCGCCCTCCGTCCAGCACCACGCCACCCGCCGACCAGACCCGTTCGGCGCCTCCCCGTCACCTGGCGTACCACACCAACCGGCTCGATCAGGAAGACGTCATGCGCACCTGGATCACCGACACCGCCCGCGACCTACTCGATCACCCGCCACCCGGCGGACCGGTCACGCTCGACGAGATCGCCGCCTGCGCGGGCATCACGACCCGTCAGCTGCGGGCCTACTACGGCTCGGTCGAGGTCATCGTCGCCAACATCCCCGCACGCCCGAGCCAGATGGGGCGGTGCTGACGATGCGCTGGAAGAACCTCTACCTGCGCGGCGTCGGCGCCGCGCTCGGCGACCTCGTCGCCGTCGAAAGCCTCGAGACCGGGCGCACGCTGCATGGGGCGACCAGCCAGCGCGCCGTGTCGATCGCCCGCGGCAGTACCGGCATGGACCTGGCCGTCCGCGCCGGCCGCAACGCCCTCGCCAGCATGGCCATGACCACGACCGGCCCGCTGCCCGCACCGGACCTGCATTTCCACGCCGCGATCTGGCGCGGCAGCCGCGGCATCGACTTCTGGTCCCGTGCCGCCTACGTCCGCTCCCGCCTCGGCCTGCCCGCTGGCCGCGGCATCGCCGCCGAGCTCAACGCCATGAGCAACAGCCTCGTCGGCGGCATCGACATCTCAGCCCGGGTGTTGGCCGGCAGCCCCGACCTCGGCACCGTGCTGCTCACCGGCGGCGAGACCTTCGGCCCACCCGCCTTCGACCACCTCACCGCAGACCACGGCATCGCCTACGGCGACGGCGGCTCCGCCCTCATCCTCGGCCGCCACCCCGGCTACGCCACCATCCTCGCCACCAGCTCCTACACCGACCCCACCCTCGAACAACTCCACCGCGGCAACCACCGATTCGCCCCCGCCGGTACCACCGAACTCGGCGTCGAGCGCATTCGCGAGCGGAAGCGCCAATACACCGATACCGTCGGTGCCGCCTCGGTCAACCGCCGCAACCACGAGGGCGTTCGCGCCGTCATCGACGAAGCGCTCCGCGACGCCGACCTGTACCTCGACCAGGTCCGCTGGGTGCTCCTGCCGCACTACGGACGGCACCTGCTCGACATCCACTGCCTGCAACCGCTCGGCATCGCCGCCGAACGCACTCTCTGCCACGCCGGCGACCAATGGGGCCACATCGGCCCCAACGACCAGATCGTCGGCCTCGCTCATCTACTCACGCGTGGCGCGGTGGTCCCAGGCGACCACGTCGCGTTGCTCGGCATCGGTATTGGCATGACCTGGACCGCCGCGGCTCTCCGCATCGACGCGGTGCCGCCGAGCCTGGGTGTTCTCGCCCCGCCTTTGCGCTGGCCTTGGCGCGCGCCGGCCGACGCGAAGCGTTGACCAGCGTCTGGCCCTTCACGCCCAGCTCCCGAGGACTGCCATGCCAGACAACTACCTGCCGTCGCGCCTCGACCAGGCACTCTTCGGTGCGCCGTTCATCGTCATCGACGCCGACAACCACGCGCACACGATCACCCATTGCCTCGACGACGCCACAAGCATCCTCAATACCGACGGCGCGGCCCGAGCCATTGTCGGCACGCTCGGCCAGCCCCTTCTTGCCATCGATATCGACCCCGAAGACACCGGCGTCGGCGCCGACGCCGGCGAGGTCGTCGCCGAACAGCTCGTCCTTTGGGCCGATCGCTACGGCCTGCCTTGGCTCCGGCGCGCTTCAGGCCGCCCCGGGCACACGCACCTTGTCATCAAGACACCGCCGTGCCTGCGCGAGGAACTACAGTGCGTCGTCCGCACGATCGCGACCCGGCAAAATGTTTCCGCCACCGTCCGCTCGACCCTCCGGCTCACGTCCTCACCGCATCGACACGAGCTGCCCAGCCCGATACTGAGCGGCACGTTGACGACGAGCGACGTGCCGGAGCTCGTCACGTCCAGGTCCCCGCGGGTTATACGACCGGCGCGTCGCCGCGTCGCCTCGAACGTCAGCAGGTCCGAACGCGAGTACGGCCACGCTCTCGCGCTCGCCCGCGCAGGCCACACCACAGCGCACGCCTGGGCATTCGCCAACCTCGCCGGCACCAAGGCCCGCGACATCGGACAGCAAGCCTGGCAGCGCTGGTTCTGGGCTCCCGCCACCACGATCGCCGCCGCCGAACGCGGCCTCACCGAGCCGCAGGCGTGGGACCTCTTCCGCCGAGCATCCCCGACCCAGGCCGCCCACGTCGGGAGAGACGCCTGGCGCCGCAACCGCTGGTTACCCGCGCTTCGCGAGGCGGCCGAAAGCAGGCCGCGACGACGACGCCTGGGACCGCCTCAGGCCGGCGACCGCCAGAACGAACCGTCACCTAGCCGGCTACGACACGTCCGTGCCGAGCTTCAGGCGGCCGTGGACGGGCGGTTGGCGCGCGGAGCCAGCGCGGCGGCACGCACCGGCACGATCGCCGGCGTACGGATCAGTAGCTTGCGCGCCGTTCTCGACGCATTCGCGCACGCAGTCCTCACGACACGGGGATCTATCTCGATTCGGCACTGGGCTGAGCGCGCCAACCTCGATCCTAAGACTGTCCGGCGCGCACGAGATGCCGCTCTCAAACTGGGCATCCTCAAACGCGTGCACCAATACACCGGAGGGGAGACAGACTGCGACGCATTCATCTTGACTGAAGACGCGGCGGCAGATCACAACACAGAATTAACTTCCCCCACTCCGTACACCCCCAGCCGCGGCCAAGCGGACCCTCTCAGGCTGCGGTCACAACATCAGCGCGACAGGCGTCAATTCGCACTTAACCGCAACCTGAAGGCCAAGGCTGCCGAAGTCGAATCTAAGCAGTCAACCAGCGGAATTCTACCTACCATCAGTGTCGGCGCCGTTCCTCATCGACAGCGTGAACTCGCTGGAGTCGACCGCCCGCATTTCCGAGACTGCAACTTCCTCCATCGCGTCGATCGCTTTTGCGGGAATCGAGATGCGTCCTCGGGTTCGAACCGCCGGGAAACTGCCTTCATCCACGGCACGGTAGATCGTCATAGCAGAAACGCCGAGCAATCTTGCCGCCTGGCCAACCGTCAGGAAACGCGGCCCACCCACATTGAAATCGGACACAACAGACCTCCGGATGCTACTTGGCAAGGGGAGGGCTGGCGCCGACAGCCTGAGCAGCCGACCACGCCGACACCAGTGACATCAGGATCCACCGGAAGTCTCAGTTCGTCAACCCGGCGACGCCTCGCCCATGGCAAGCCGCTCCATCCGACGACGGACCCCACTCCTGTCGACGACCTCCGCAGACACACCGATGGCCTCGATGTCAGACGCATCGAACTGGACCCCGGCTTCGCGTAGTTCTTCAGTCAACGACATTTTCAAGGCGGTCAGGCTACTACTACGCGCAGTGCTCCGACTAACAATATCGCGCGCCAGCTTACGGTTAACACCTAGGCCAACCGTTACTTCGAGTGCATCTGCCGAAAATATCCCACTGCCGGCGTTAGCGAGAGTCGAACGCATTCGGTCGCGATCAACTATAAGATATCTCGGCAAATCCGTGGTTATTCGTAAGACCTCTTCAGCTAATGACGTGATATCAGGTAGACATACACGTTCGACCGAACTATGACTAATGTCTCTTTCGTGCCATAAAGCAATACCTTCGAGCATCGGCGTAACATACGCACGTATGACACGAGCAAGCCCGCACACCTTTTCCGAGTTAATTGGGTTTCGCTTGTGCGGCATCCTTGTGCGGCATCGAGGAGGAGCCCACTTGCAACGAGTCACGGGACTCTACGAGTTCGCCCACCTCTGTTCGATGGCCGTGGCGTATCTCCAGTGCGAAGCCCTCACAGATTGTCGAGATAGCAGATAATTCGAACACCCATACTGCAAGTCGGTCTCGCATTATCACCTGAGTTGCGATGTCCGCGACTTGTAGCCCCAGTGAGATTGCCGCAGCCTTCTCGATACCGGGAGAAACGTGCGTGTATCTCCCGATGGGGCCAGAGATTTTCACAACAGATGCCATCTGTGACGCCTCAACCAGACGGTCTACGGACCTCTCAATAGCTAACGCGAAGTCAGCGACCCGATGGCCCCAAGTAGTCGGTACCGCGTGGACGCCATGCGTACGCCCAACACGTATCACGTCCCAGTTCTCAAGCGGGTGCCTCGCAAGCGCCGTCATGAGATTCTTAGCGCGCGTAATCAGAATCTGGCTGGCATCTCGAACAGCCATGCCAGTAGCACTGTCGACAACGTCGGAACTTGTCAACCCTCGGTGGACCCAACGTTGCGCCTCGTCCGACATCTGCGAGCACCAGACATCGAGGAAAGCGACGACGTCATGCCTCGTCTCGGCCTCGACGCGGAGCACCTCCTCGACTCGTGGCACCTCGACAGCCCTCGCCCCGTCGGCGACACTCGGCGAGGCTTCACCAGCATCGACCCGCGCATCAAGCACGGCAAGTTCAACCGCGACCCACCGCGCGAGCTTCGCTTCGTCACTCCAAATGGCCCGCATTTCAGGAGTCGAATACCTCTCAAGCATCCCCACCACCTTGACGCAGCACGACAGCGGTCCCCGTATCCAACCAGAGTCGCTAGTGGAGGCCGCCCAGTTACACCTACCGGTCAAAGTGGTCAACCGAAAGCGGTGAACGGTCACTCTAATCGGTGAGAGGCCAACGCTCGACTCTCCGGATCGGTAAATCACGACCACAGGAGTGTGATGACCCGTCGTCCCACAGTGCGCGGTTCTCCACGGTCGTAGCACCCACGTTCTAACCACCCAGCTCTCGGCAGCTTCGGTTGAGCATGGGCGAGTACCCTGGTGCCGTTGCCCAACAGGCGCCGCGAGGGAGCAGAGACTATGGCTGCACGCCCGATCAACCTGCCAGCGGTCGACCAATACGTCGACCGACTCTTCAGCCATGACCTGTCCGCGCCGGTTCACATCCTTGAAGGTGCGCAGCAACTAGGCCTTCCTCATATCCACGTGTCGCCCAGCGAGGGCCGGCTGCTCTGGCTCTTGACAAAGCTCTGTCAGGCAAAGACCGTTCTCGAGGTCGGCACACTCGCCGGCTACAGCACTTGGTGGTTCACTCAGGCACTACCGCCAGATGGCAGGATAGTGACGATCGAAGGAAATCCGTTACACGCCCAGCTTGCGCGCGACAACCTCGGAAAATGCGAGATTGCACTCAGCAGCAGCTGGTTGATCGCCATGCCGGGACGTTGGCGCGGGCCGTAGACGGTGAAGTACCGCAGTGCCACGACGCTCAGCGCGGAGTCGGCCCGGCGAGCGTGCGCCAGGCAGAGCTGTTCGGCGGCGAGCTTGGTCACGCCGTAGGGCGACAGCGGCCCGGTCGGGTCCTGTTCCCGGCTGGGCGCGGCCGAGGTGCCGTACACGCTCGACGATGAGGCGATCACCAGCCGACGGACCCCCTGCTGCTCGCACGCGGTCAGCAGCCGCTGGGTGGCGGTGATGTTCGAGCGGACGTAGTCGGGGAATCGATCACCCCAGGATGTGCGCACGCCCGGCACCGCGGCCAGGTGGAACACCGTATCAGCGCCCGCCACCACCTCAACCAGGTCAGCGTCCGCCAGGTCCGCGTGAACCATGCGGACCTGCGGGTTCTCGACCGCGACAGCGAGGTTCATCGCGGCGAACGAGTCGTCGGTGACGTTCCGCCGGTCAACGCCGACGACCTGGCATCCTCGTTCGGTCAACGCGTCGACCAGGTGCGAGCCGATGAAACCCGCGGCGCCGGTGACCACGATCTGCTTTCCCAAGGGTGTTGTTCGCCTGGAGTCGATCACTGCCCCTCCTCGTGACGCCGGTACCCCGGCGCTCTACCTCGGTCTGTGGAACGACAAGATCCAGTGCAACAGCACGCGAAGGACGGATCGACCCCGCGCCGTGGACGCGCGGTACCCGAATCGTGGACGTGGTGGGGACGACACGTGGACGTTGACGGTCACGAAGCGGCGTCAGTCGCCTACGGTGGGGACATGGCAGGCTCGTCCTCGTACCGCACACCCAACGAAACGCTGATCGCGCTCCGCGAGAATCGCGCCCTGTCGCAGCAGGAGCTGGCCGAAGAACTCAACCGGCTGGCCACGACCAGCCACGGCGCCCAGCTGACGCTGACCAAGAAGTCGATCTACCGCTGGGAGTGCGGGGAAACCACGTTCCCGAAACGTTTCTACCAGCAGCTGCTTGCCGAGTACTTCGGCGTCCCCATCGCCGAACTCGGATTCAAACGCCCCCACCTCACTCCAGCCATCACACTCACACCCATGGCACCGACAGGAGCGGATGAACCGGCCTCCCCCAGCCCGGAAGTCGAACGCGAGCAGCAACGATGGCGCGAGACCAGGGCCGCCCTCGGCACCACGCGGCGAGCCTTGGCGATCACCGCCGAGGGCCTCTACCCCGACTTCCGCCTGCCTGGCCTGCACAACACCGGAGTCATCGCCCATCAGAGCTGGATTCCTCAATCCCCCGTGTCACTTCAGGACATCACGCTGACTCTTGCCTCCGACACCACACCGCCGGAGATAACAGGGGGCGAGGCCGAGACCGCGGCCGTGCGTCCCTGGTCCACGCCGGGCCATCGCTACCGCCGCTACCACGACGTCATCCGTGATCTGACCCCACCGAAGCTGTTCGAGAACCGACTTTGCTTCCGCCTGACGCACCTCGATTGGACAACTCCAAAAATCGGGATGCACTTCGGACACATGGGTTCCTTCGACTCCATGGACACCAACGAAGCCCTCGCGCACGAAACCGCCTTGCGGCACCTGATGCGTGACCACAACGACGAGCTGTCCACCATGAAACCGTCTTGGCGGCGGCTACCCTTCAGAACCCTCATCGGAGACCCGTTCGACCTCAGCCGCCGCCCGCTGATGGGCGCAGTCGGAACCTTGACCATCCGCGGAGGCGACTCACCCAGCGTGGTCCTGCATCAGCGTGACGGCAACAAGGTCGCCGGTGGCGGAGGCATGACCCATCTGCTCCCCGCCGGGATCTTCCAGCCCTCCAGCGTTCTCCCAGCGGCCATCGCCGCGGACTTCTCCCTCTGGCGCAACATTCAGCGCGAACTCGCCGAAGAACTTCTCGGCCACGACGAATACGACGGCAGCGGCCACCCGATCGCCTACAACGACCTCGAGCCCTTCGCCACCCTCGACCGCGCGCTCGACGCCGGCGACATCCAGATCTGGTGCCTCGGAGTCACCCTCGACGCCCTGACCCTCTGCGGAGACATCCTCACCGCCGCGGTCATCGCCCCTGACCTCTACGACCACCTCTTCGCCGACGCCGTCAACACCAACTCCGAAGGAACCGTCCCGGCCCGCGCATTGCCGTTCGAAGAAAACACGCTGCGCTACCTACGTGAAGAAGGCCGGCTCTCCCCGGGCGCCGCGGCGGCCCTCCACCTTGCCTGGAACCATCGCCACGTCCTCTTCGCGTGACCACGCGCGCCAGCACGCGGCAGCCCTGGCCAGTATTCCTCAGCAACGGCCATGGCAGTGGCAGCCTGCGGCTCGCGCGTAGCTTTTACCTCAACCTCGACGTGCCAGCCCATCTTCGGGCCGACGTCAACGGTCGCTCCATGGATACAGAGCGCTGAACTGGTCGAACGCCTCGTTCAAATCGTCGTCGTGCGCCACGTCGTCCACGAAGATCGACGACCTGGCGACTAAGCCGGCAGCATCGAGCACCCCGGCAACTGCGTGCACAATGACCGCGTACTGGGTCGGCGGCACGTCAGATGGAAGCTGTACCCGAAACTCGCGCGATTCCACAAGGTCGACACTGCCCGTCCCAAAGAAGGGACACCAAGCCCCCGATAGAGTGGCTGCGATCGGTAAGGGCTACGAACGCAACGCACCCCTGCGTCGCTACGATGACGTCCCGCACGCTATGGCATTATGAGCCGCTCGCTCCAGCGCGAGATGACTGTCGCGGTACTCCGCCCGCCGCGGTGACAGTGGAAGCCGTTCGATCCCCGGACCTGCGTGATCACCTCCGCCTATACCACGGGAGGGCCTGCAGGAGGAGTTCCAGCGTCCGCAAAGCGGCTGCTCTCGCGGACGGGCGACCGGCACAAGCTGCGCGCAGAGCGACAACGAAGATCAGGGCAAGCGCCCCCGCAGCAACCACTGAAACCGGCAGCATCAGCCACCCCGGTGTGCCAGAAGGAACAAACACGCTGGTCATGAACGCGCCAGCCGCGAACGCGCCGCGTCCACGCAATGTGCTCGCCGGACCTCTTCTTGATCTCATCGCTACCGATTTCGTCGCCGCGGAGCCCGCGATCGGGGCACCGCGGGGTCTTAGTTAGCCATGACGACAGTGGTAGTTTTGAAACCACTTCGCGGGGTTCTAAAGGACGGGTGCAACGTGCGGGCAGGAGCGAGCTCAGCGGATCGCGAACTCATCCAGCACCTCGACAACCAGGGGCTGACGGTGTCAGCGTCGCAGCTTGAACGCTGGCGCGCCGCCGGCCTGCTGCCGCGCCGTCAGCGGCGCGGCCGTGGCCGCGGTGGAGGCTCGGCCGCAACACGCGACCCAGGTGAGGGCGAAATCGCAGCAGCCCTTGCCCGCCACAGCAGGCAGGGCCGCGACCTTCGCCTCGTCACGATCGACTGGTTTGTCGAAGCTGGCCAGGCCGAAGTGTTCGGTCCTCCTGTACCCGAGCCGCCGGACAAGGCGGTTCGGAATGCCATCGCGTGGGCGCTCGAACGAAGCGAGTCGTATCGACTGATACAGATGGCGCATCAAGCATCCACCGATGAAGACATCGACGCCTACTATCAACGCGCCGATGGCCTTCTTCATAGCGAAGACGCCATAGGCGTCCAGTTGGCCCCCGGAGTTGTGCGACAGGCACTTCTCGACGGACGCGACCTCCCAGATTCTCCAGCGAGCAACCATGGCGACCCACGTGCGTCCCTTCTCCACCTTACTGCTGCGGTCGGAATCGGTGTCGACGAAATCGGGACAGACCTCATCACTGAAGCGATCGCGAGCCTGATGGAGATCATGAACATTCCCATCGATGCGATGGAAGACATGACCGAGGTGCTGCGCAACCCACAACGATCTCGACATGTGCGAACAGCATTATCTCACGCGAAAACCAAAGACCCTCTTGCCGCTG
>NZ_JBSFNC010000071.1:0-45203 GCF_053586895.1 Amycolatopsis sp. NPDC003731
CCAACCGGCCGCCGCGGCCGGTTGGTCCGGCCGATTGCCGCGGGCGGTCGGTGCAGCGGCCGATCGGTAGGGCCGGTCGGCGCAACCCGTCGGTGTGGCCGGTCGGTCGACGCGGCGGCCGGGGCGGCCGGTTGGTCCGGCCGATTGCCGCGGGCGGTCGGTGCAGCGGCACAGGCGCGCGGGGCCTGCCAAGGGCGACCGAACCGGGGCCACCGGCGGCAGCCGCTTCTTCCCTTGGGCCCCGCCCCCGCCCCCTCCCCGCCCCTCCGCTTGGTCATGCCAGTGCCTCGGCTACCTCGTCGACCGTCAGCCAGCGCTCGGGGGCCAGGATCTTGGCCACCTGCGGGGCGAACGCCGGCGAGGCGACCACCACCTCCTTCGTGGGGCCGTCCGCTACCAGCTCGCCCTCGGCCATGACCGCCACTCGGGTGGCCACCGTCGCCACGAACTCGACGTCGTGGGTGGCCAGCACTATCGCGTGGCCCTGCGAGGCCAGTTCTCGCAGGGCCGCCGCGAAGCGCCTTTTTGCGTGGTAGTCGAGGCCGCGGGTCGGCTCGTCGAGCAGCACCAGCGGTGGGGCCGACGCCAGCTGGATCGCCAGCACCAACGCCAGTCGCTGCCCTTCCGAGAGGTCGCCGGGGTGCGCTTCACCGGCGACTCCGGGAGCCAGCCTGTCCAGCAGGCCCCGGGCCGTTCCCGCCGGCACCTCCGACTCGGTGTCCGCCTGTGCGCACTCGGCGTCCACCGAATCGAGGTACAGCAGGTCGGCCGGGGTTTGCGGGACCAGGCCGACGCGCTGACGGGCCACTCGTGGCTTGAGCGACGCCGGGTCCGTGCCACCGACGTCGACCTTCCCCGCCGACCTCGGGCCACTGCCCTGCACCGCCCAGAGAAGCGACGACTTGCCGGAGCCGTTGCGTCCCATCAGCGCGACCACCTCTCCCGGTCCGACACGCAGGCTCACCCCGCGTACCGCCAGGACATCTCCGTATCGGACCACCACCCCTCTCACGTCCAGTGCCGAACCGGTCACCGAGAGGCTACGACCCACCACCGACAATTTTTGAACTTGCCCTGAGAGACGAGCACGCAGCGGCCCCGCGACCCGCCGCGCGTCCCGGACCGACAGCGGCAGCGGTGACCAGCCCGCCAGCCGCCCCAGCTCGGCGATCGGGGGTGCGATCGGCGATGTCGCCAGGATCTCGGCCGGCGGTCCCGACCGGACCGAGCCGTCGCCCGGGAGGTACAGCAGCCGGTCCGCGTACTGGGCCACCCGCTCCATCCGGTGCTCCGCCACGATCACCGTCGTCCCCAGGTCGTGCACCAGGCGCGTGATCGCCGCGAGGACGTCCTCGGCCGCCGTCGGGTCCAGGGCCGACGTCGGCTCGTCCAGCACGACCACCGACGGGTGGGCCGTTAAGACCGAGCCGATCGCGACCCGCTGCTGCTGGCCGCCCGACAATGTCCGAAGTGGACGGTTGCGCAGGTCCGCGATGCCCAGCAGGTCCAGGGTTTCCTCGACGCGCTTGCGCATGACGTCCGGCGGCACCGCCAGCTGCTCCATCGCGTACGCGAGTTCCTCCTCGACGGTGTCCGTCACGAAGCCGGAGAGGGGGTCCTGCCCGACGACGCCGACGACCGAGGCCAGCTCCCGGGGCGGGTGACGGGCCGTGTCGAAACCGCCGACGACGACCCGGCCGGACAGGCGGCCGCCGGTGAAGTGCGGGACGAGCCCGTTGATCGCGCCGAGGAACGTCGACTTCCCCGCGCCCGTCGGGCCCGCGACCAGGCACAACTCGCCCTCTTCGATCTGCAGCGACACGTCGGACAGCACCGGCCGCGCGGCGTCCGGGTAGGTCACCGTGACCCGTGAGAACTCGATCATCGGACGACCTCCCGAACCGGGGGTGCGACGACCGCCGGCAGCGCCGCGACCAGCACGGACACCGCGTGCACCCAGGACACCTCCGGCCAGCGCAGCGGGCTGAGCGAGGGGAACAACCGGCCCGGGTCGATCCGGGCGGTCGCGAACAGCAGCACGCACGCCCCGACGCCGGCCGCGACGACCAGCGTCTCCGGCCAGCGCCACGGGTCCGGCCGGTACGCCGTCCGCCGCACCCGGCGCCCGCCGAGGACGAAGCCGACGACCGCCACCACCAGCCCGGTCACCAGCAGCGGCACCCCGAGCCAGGACGGCGACGTCCCGTCCAGCACGCCGTAGACGCCGACGCACACACCCAGCAGCCCGGCGAGGACGCAGACAGCGATCAGCACCCGCAGGCGGGAACTCAGGTACGCCCGGCGGCCGTAGCCCCGGGAATCCATCGCGGCCGCCAGCCGCAGGGACCGGTCCATCGCGTCCTCCAGCACCGGCACCACGATGCCCTTGACCGCCCGCAGCCCGCGACTCCGCCCCGCCCGCAGCCTCCGAGCCCGCCGCACGCGCTGCACGCTCTCGACGAGCTGCGGGGCGACCGTCAACGCCACCGTCACCGCCGTCCCGACCTCGTACAGCGCACCCGGAACCGCCTTGAGCAGGCGTTTCGGGTTGGCCAGGGCGTTGGCCGCGCCGATGCAGACGACCATCGTCGCCAGCCGCAGGCCGTCGTAGAAGCCGCCGAGCAGCTCCTCCGCCGACGTCGGCCCGAACAGGGACAGCCCGGCGGCGAGCGGGATCCGCGGCAGCGTGAACAGCACGTGCCCGCCGTCGTCGCCGCCGATCAGGATCCGGAACAGCACGCGGGTGGCGACGATCAGTGCGCCGACGTACACGTACAGCCGGAACGCCAGCGCCCAGGGCGCGTCCGACCGCCGGTTCGCCACGACGAACCCGGCGACGGCGATGATCAGGCCGAGCAGCAGCGGGTTCGTCGTCCGGCTGGCGGCGACGGCCAGCGCGAGCGCCCACGCCCACCACGCGCCGGGGTGCAGCGCCCTACTGCGCACGCCGGCGCCGGGCGACGACGATCCCGGCGCCGCCGACCAGCACGATCACGACGGCCCCGAGCACCAGGCCCCACGGGAACGAACCGTCGGAGGCAGCGGGAGCAGGCGCCGGAGTGGCCACCTGGCGGACCGGCGCCACCCGCGGCGGCGACGGCAGGTCGTTCGCCGAGTTCGGCCGCGCGAACGCCCAGCCCTCGAACCCGTTCGGGGTGGGCTTCGCCGTCTGGGCGCCTTCCTGGCTCGACGTCCAGGTGCCCCCGGCCGAGGCGTGCCAGTAGCTCCAGTACGCCGTCGCCGAAGGCATCCCGGCGCAGGACTCGACGTCGGGGCCGGGCTTGCCGTTGATCCGGCAAGCCACCGCGAGGCCGTACTTCTGCGAGCCGGCCACCTCGATCCCGGCCTCCTGCAGGGCGGCGATGCCGTTCGCCGGCGTCCCGGCGGCGCAGCGGATCAGCGGCTGCGGACCGAGGTCGCCGAAGTCGACGACCACCGTCACGCCGCCGCCGTCCGGGCAAGCCCCGTCGGTCCCCGCCGCCGAAGCGGGCGCGGCACCCACGAAGGCGGCCCCGAACAGCAGAGCGCAGACAACGGCGAAGCGGGAGGCGATCATGCAGGCACTTTAACCAGGCCGGGGCCCGCCGCAGGTGCGGTTCCCGAGCGACGCGGGACACACCTAGACTGCGGGCCGTGGGACAGCTCATCGCGGACGGACAGCTGCGCGTCGGCCTGATCGGCGCCGGCCCGTGGGCGACGACGATCCACGCACCCGGACTCGCGGATCACCCGGGCACGGCGCTGACCGCGGTCTGGGCCCGGCGGCCGGAGGCGGCGCAAACGCTTGCGGAGACGCACTGCGCGGCCACCGCCGGCAGCGTCGAGGAGCTGTTCGAGCAGGTGGACGCGGTCGCGTTCGCCGTTCCGCCGTCGATCCAGGCCGAACTGGGCGTCCGCGCGGCCGAGGCCGGGAAGCACCTGATCCTCGAGAAGCCGATCGCCGCGGACCTCGACGGCGCGCGCCGGCTGGCCGACGCGGTCGCGGGCGCGGGTGTGGCCGCGCTCGTCGTACTGACCTTGCGCTACTCCGCGCAGACGCAGGAGTGGCTCGCCGGCCTCGCCCAGGCGGGCGGCTGGGCGGGCGGCGGCGCGCGCTGGCTCTCCGGCTCACTGCTCGGCGGCCAGTACGCCACCTCCGAATGGCGGCAGGACGACGGCGGCGCACTGTTCGACATCGGCCCGCACGCCCTCGACATGCTGGACGCCGCGCTCGGCCCGATCACCGAGGTGGTCGCGGCCCGGCAGAGCCCCGGCGACCTGTGGCACCTGATGCTGGCGCACGAAGGCGGCGTGATCAGCACGGCCACCCTCTCGCTGCGGCTGCCGGTGCAGCCGACCGTCGTCGAGGTCGCGGTCTGGGGCCAGCACGGATACCGGACGCTGGGCCGCAAACCGGGCTCGGCGCAGGAGTCCTACACCGCTCTGCTCGACGATTTCGCCGCGATGATCGCGAGCGGCACGACCACGCACCCCTGCGACGTCCGCCGCGGGCTGCACCTGCAGGCGCTGCTCGAGCAGGCGCGCACCCTCGCCGCGCAGTAGTACACAGGGCGGTTTCACGCCGTTTCGTTGCACCGCAACGCTTTCACACTTGTCCCGCGAATTCATCCACAGGGTTGTCCACAGCATCCACTGTGGACAGTGTGCCCCCTGGCCGAACCACGGTTGAACAAACGTCGCCACCGGAAAGATCACCGAATAGTGCGGTCCGCTCGGAATGCCGAGTCGATCTTGTGATGCGAAGGTGATCTTGCAAGGGGTCGTTCGTAGTGCGCACTGAAGGTCTTGAGGGGTTCGAGAAGGGAGGCGCATGGGAGCTCTGCTGCGCGCCTTCTGGGGGATGATTCCGATTTCGGCCATCGCGCTGCCGTACGCGCTGCTCGGCTGGCCACTGCTCGCGGCGAGGCGCCGCCGGAGAATGGCCGCCCGCCGCGCGAGCGCGACGGCCGCCGTCGACTGCGCGGTCTTCCTCGTCGTCTTCCTGGTGTTTTGCCTGGTCACGATGCCTGTCGGCGATTCCGGCGAGAGCACGCTGGACCTCGTGCCGGGCGCCGACATCGCCGCCGCGCTCAGCAGCGACGGATCACTCTGGCAGGTGATCGGCAACGTCTTGCTGCTCGGCCCGCTCGGCGCGCTGCTCCCGCTGCGGATCCGCCGGCTGCGGGCCCTGCTCCGGATCGCGCTGGCCGCGTTGATCGCGTCCGTGCTGGTGGAAGGTACGCAATATCTGATCCACACCGGGCGGGTGACCTCGGCCGACGACGTCCTCCTCAACACAGCGGGCGCGACGCTGGGGGCGGCACTGAGCCGCCGCGGCTGGCGGGCGCTGGACGCGGCCCCGCCGGTGCCGGTGGCGATCCCGCGGCCACGCCGCACGATCTGCCCAGCGCCGACGCTCACGCTGCGGGTGCCGAGGTCGGTGTGGGACACGCGCTACGCCGCCATCGCGCACCCGGAACGTCAGTAAAACCGGTTGCCGCCCGTGCGACCATGGCCGGGAAGAGCCACTTCGACCTCAAGGAATGACTGCCTATGCCTGGCGCCGTCTCCGGCGTCGGCCCTCGCTAGGCCCGACGCCCAGCGACCAGCCCGCAGGCCCGTGACGAGGGCCGCGGTTCCTTGACGTGCTTTTCGAAAGGCTCCCATGATTCAGGCTTATGTCCGCGCGACCGCGCCACGCGGCCGCGAAACCGAGCAGGTCGGCCCGTTCCTCGCCACCTACTCACCGGGCACCCCGCACCCGATGCTCAACTACGCGATCCCGGACGACGGCGCGCAGCCGACGGCGGCCGAGATCGACGCGCTGACCGCCGCCTACCGGCGGCGGGACCTGCTCCCGCGGCTGGAGTACTTCACCGACGTCGCTCCCGACCTGGAGAAACTGCTGGTCGAGGCGGGGTACGAGCTCGAACGGCGGGTGCCGTTGATGACGTGCGCGCCGGCCGAGCGGGTCGACCAGCCGGCTCCGGCGGGGATCCGGCTGCGCGTGCCGGAGTCCGATGAGGACCTCCGGCGGATGCGGGCCGCGCAGAACACCGCGTTCGGCGAACCCGCGGAGATCGGCGACGAAGAGGTCGAACAGCTGAAGACCGGTCTCGAAGCCGGCGTGCGGCACCTGCTCGCGGAAGACGACGGCGTGGTCGTCGGCGGCGGACTGGCGCTCGAAATCGTCGACGGCACCACCGAGATCGCCGGGATCGCCGTGCTCGAGCCGTACCGCGGCCGCGGGATCGCGGCCGCGCTCACCGGGCACCTCACCCGCGAGGTGCACGAGGCCGGCGCGCACACAGCGTTCCTCACCCCCGGTGACCTGGGGATCGGTGTCGTCTACGCCCGCGTCGGCTACCGGCCGGCGGGCGAGTGCGTGCACCTGTCGCTGACCTAGTCGTCGAAGCGGCCCGAGCGGCCTTTCTTCACGTCGCTCCGGCGCTTCTTCGACGCCAGGCGGCGTTCCTTCGAACCGCGGGACGGCTTCGTGGGGCGCCGCTTGGCGGGCGGCGGGGCCGACGCGTCCATCAGCAGGTTCGCCAGCCGGCCCCGCGCGGCTTCGCGGTTCTGCAGCTGGGAGCGGTGTTCGCTGGCGGCGATCGTCAGGACGCCGTCGACCAGCCGCGAACCCAGGCCGGTCAGGACCCGGTCACGCAGGTGCTCCGGGATCGACGGCGAAGCAGCGACGTCGAAGGACAGCTCCACGCGCGAGTCCGTGGTGTTGACGCCCTGCCCGCCCGGGCCGGACGACCGCGAAAAGCGCTCGCTCAACTCGGCTCCCGGGATCGTGAACCGGGAGCCGACCACCACGTCTTCGGCTGCCACCCCTCAAGTGTGACAGCCGCGAGCAAGGGCGTTTCAGAACCGCGGGTGGTCACCCGAGAGGACCGCGCGCGGTCCGTCGACGTCGTCGGCGGGCTGGACGTCGCCGAGCACCCACGCCGGGACGTGCCGCGCGGTCAGCATGGCCAGCGCCCGGTCGACGTCCTCGGCGCCGACGATCGCGACCATGCCGACACCCATGTTGAACGTCTTCTCCAGCTCGGCCCGCTCGACCTTGCCGCGCTGGCCGATCAGCGCGAACACCGGCGCCGGGTTCCAGGTGCCGCGGTCGAGCCGGGCGACCAGGCCGCGCGGCATGACGCGGGCGAGGTTGGCCTCCAGGCCGCCGCCGGTGATGTGCGCGAACGTCCGGACCTCGGTTTCGGCGGCGAGCGCCAGGCAGTCCTTCGCGTAGATCCGCGTCGGCTCCAGCATCTCCTCGCCGAGGGTGCGGCCGAACTCCTCGACGTGCCCGTCGAGCGGCATCCGCGCGATGTCCAGCAGCACGTGCCGGGCCAGCGAGTAGCCGTTGGAGTGCAGGCCGGACGAGCCGAGCGCCAGCACGACGTCACCGGGGCGGACCTTCTCCGGCGACAGCAGCTGCGACGCCTCGACCACGCCGACGCCGGTGGCCGACATGTCGTAGTCGTGCTCGCCCATCAGGCCCGGGTGCTCGGCCGTCTCGCCGCCGAGCAGCGCGCAGCCGGCCCGGACGCAGCCCTCGGCGATACCGCCGACCAGCGCGGCGATCTTCTCCGGGTGCACCTTGCCGACGGCGATGTAGTCCTGCAGGAACAGCGGCTCGGCGCCGGTCACGACCAGGTCGTCGACCACCATGGCGACCAGGTCGATGCCGACCGTGTCGTGCTTGTCGAGCGCCTGCGCGACCGCGATCTTCGTGCCGACGCCGTCGGTCGACGACGCGAGCACCGGCTCCTTCCACTTGTCGAGCTTCAGGGAGAAGAGCCCGGCGAAGCCGCCGACGCCGCCCATCACCTCGGGCCGCGTCGCGCGCTCGGCGTGCGGCTTGAGCAGCTCGACGGCTTCGTCGCCGGCCTCGATGCTGACGCCGGCGGCGGCGTACGTGGCGCTCGTGGACTCGCTCACGGTGGACGGACTCCCTACTGGAAGGAACTCAGGGACGCCGGACGGCGTCTTCGGCACCGTACCCGGCGGGACTGACGGGGGTCGCCGCGCCATTGACCGCGTCCAGGCTTTCAAGCAGGTGCTTTCCGATCAGCGCGTCCTCGGGCAGCGGGATCGGGTACTCGCCCGAGAAGCACGCCGTGCACAGCCGCGACTTCGGCTGTTCCGCCGCCGCGACCAGGCCGTCCAGGGAAATGTAGCCCAAGGAGTCGGCCCCGATCGAGCGCCGGATGCCGTCGAGGTCGACGCCGTTCGCGACCAGCTCGGCCCGCGACGCGAAGTCGATGCCGTAGAAGCACGGCCAGCGCACGGGCGGTGACGCGATCCGGACGTGCACCTCGAGCGCGCCGGCCTCCCGCAGCATGCGGACGAGCGCGCGCTGGGTGTTGCCGCGGACGATCGAGTCGTCCACCACGACCAGGCGCTTGCCGCGGATGACGTCCCGCAGCGGGTTCAGCTTGAGCCGGATGCCCAGCTGGCGGATGGTCTGCGACGGCTGGATGAACGTGCGCCCGACGTAGGCGTTCTTCACCAGGCCGGTGCCGTAGGGGATGCCCGAGCCCTGCGCGTAGCCGATCGCGGCCGGGGTGCCGGACTCCGGCACCGGCATCACGAGGTCGGCTTCGACCGGCTGCTCGCTGGCCAGCCGGCGGCCGATCTCGACGCGGGTGGCGTGCACGCCGCGGCCGGCGATCGTGGTGTCGGGGCGGGCGAGGTAGACGTACTCGAAGACGCAGCCCTTGGGGTCCGGGTTCGCGAACCGCGACGAGCGCAGGCCCGCGGCGTCGATCGCGATCAGCTCGCCGGGCTCGACCTCGCGGACGAAGGACGCGCCGACGATGTCGAGGCCCGCCGTCTCGCTCGAGACGACCCAGCCGCGTTCGAGCCGGCCGAGCACCAGCGGGTGCACGCCGTGCGGGTCACGCGCCGCATACAGCGTGTTCTCGTCGGAGAACACCAGGCAGAAGGCGCCCTTGAGGGTGGGCAGCAGCTCCATGGCCGCGGCCTCGATGCCCTTGTCGGCGGCGTTCGCGGCGAGCAGGCCGCAGATCAGGTCCGAGTCGCTCGACGAGCCGGTCAGGCCCGCGTGCGGCTTGAGGCCCGCTTCGATGGTGCGTTCGCGCAGCTCGGCCGTGTTGACCAGGTTGCCGTTGTGCGCGAAGGAGAGGCCGCTGCCGGTCTCGGTGGTGCGGAAGATCGGCTGGGCGTTCTCCCAGATGGTCGCGCCGGTGGTCGAGTACCGGCAGTGACCGACGGCGATGTGCCCCTGCAGCGACTGCAGGATCTGCTCGTCGAACACCTGGCTGACCAGGCCGAGGTCCTTGAAGACCACGATCTGCGAGCCGTCGGAGACGGAGATGCCGGCGGCCTCCTGGCCCCGGTGCTGCAGGGCGTAGAGGCCGTAGTAGGTCAGCTTCGCGACTTCTTCCCCGGGAGCCCAGACGCCGAAGACGCCACACTCCTCACGGGGTTCCGGTTCGGGCTGGTCGGACACGAGCTGCGGGTCGGAAACCACCGAGGAGCTCCTGGGAAGACGTGGTCAGGCCGATTTCAGTGTAAACGGTGCGGACATGCGTCAGGCCCCGGCCGACGTGGTTCTGACCACTTCGGACGGGGCCTGCAAGCCTGAACGTCTAGCACGCATCCGGCAGCGAAAGGATCTCCGTCAGCACCTGCGCACCTTCTCCGCGGCGGCGCCACAGCCACCGCTCCGGCTCGAAGATGTTCTCTTCGGAGCCGGGCATCCTGGTCGCCACGACGTCGTCCTCGGCGTTGAGCCGGACCACGTCCACCACGTCGTCGTGCACCCGCACGCCGACGACGGCGAGGACCTCGCCGAGCTCGTCGGCGGGGTGGACGAACTGGTAGCCGCGGGCCACCAGTTCCTGCAGTCCGGTCTCGATGTCGAAGACGGTGGCGACGGCCTCAGCCGAGGACATCGTCGAATTCACCGTCCTTCGCACCCGCGAGGAACGCCGCCATCTCGGCCCGCGTGTAGACGAGCGCCGGGCCGGTCGGGAACCGCGAGTTGCGCATCGCGATCTCCCCGTTGGACAGCGGCGCGACCTCCACGCAGTTGCCGTAGGCACCGCTGTAGCTCGCCTTGCGCCACTGGGCACCGGACAGCCGATCGGCCGGGATGCCGTTCTCGAATCGCTCAGCCATGTTCCCACCTCTCGATGCGGAAAACTCTGGGGGCAATGCAGATGCATGTGCATTTGCCCGCGTATCGGAGGCTAGCACGTGTGCCTGCAACGGTAAATGCACGTGCAGAATTTCTTGCAAAGTTCTCGGACGGTAAAGAAGTGCGCGGCCCCGGTTAACCTATCGGGTGATAGGCACCTTCTCGTTTGGCCTAATAACTACCGGCAGTCACCGATCACCGGGACATGACGGCGCCCCGGATCGGGCGTGGGCCAGGGTTTCTAGATCTCCTGCCGGCGCTTGCCGAGCATCGACCGGCTGCGCTCCGGCGTCTCCGCGTCGACCGCCAGCATGTCCAGCGCGCGGCTGTACTTTTCGATCTCTTCGCGCTTCTCGATGTAGTGCGCGCCGGTCATGTACTCGACGTAGGCGATGTTCGGCAGTTCCGGTTCACCGAACCGCAGCAGCGAAAACGCGTGTTCCGCGGACAGGCCGCTGCGCGAGTACGGCAGGATCTGGATCGACACGTGGGGCAGCGCGCTCATCTCGAGCAGGTATTCGATCTGCTGCTTGAGGACCTTCATCCCGCCGATCGGGCGGTGGAGCACGGACTCGTCGAGCACCATCCACACGCGCGGCGCGTCCGGCCTGCTGAACATCTTCTGCCGCCGCATCCGGAGCGCGACCAGCTGGTCGACCCGCTCGTCGGCCATCTCCGAACGGCCGTGGCTGAAGATCGCCCGCGCGTACGGCTCGATCTGGAGCAGACCCGACACGTAGAGCGGCTCCCAGATCTGGATTCGCGCCGCGGCTTCTTCGAGGCCGACGAGGTCGGTGAACCAGTTCGGCATGGTGTCGCCGAAGCGCCGCCACCAGCCCGGCTCGTTCGACTGCTTGACCATGTCGAGGAACGCCCGGCGTTCGTTCGGGTCCTCGACGCCGTACATCGTCAGCAGGTCGGTGACGTCGCGTTCCTTGAACCCGACGCGGCCCAGCTCGAGCCGGCTGATCTTCGACTCGGACCCGCGGATGTTGTAACCGGCCTGCTGACGGGTGATGCCGGCCTCTTCACGGAGCCGGCGCAGCTGCGACCCGAGGATCATGCGGCGTGCCGTCGGGCCGATGTTCTGTTCACCTGCGGACGCGTTCACCGCGTTCATTCCCGGCCCTTCCGCGCTCACGTCACCAGGGGGTCCTAGCCCGACTACCGAAAGTACACGTTGGGCCGTCCTGCGCAAAGAGGTGACCCGGTTTACCGCATGCGTGTGGAGTCCTACTCTACGTAGAGTACGAGACTTTCGACACAGAACTTGCGAGGTTCAACATGCCCGACGCCGCGACCCGGACCGAACGAGTTCCCGTGGGGGTCGACCCGACCCGAGCGAGCATCGCGCGCGTGTACGACGCCTTCCTGCTCGGGAAGGACAACTACGAGATCGACCGGGAGGTCCTGCACAAGGTGCAGAAGGCCGCTCCCGAAGCGCAGGACCTCGCCTTCGAAAACCGGGGCTTCCTGATCCGCGCCTGCCGCTTCCTCGCCAGCCAGACCGGCATCACCCAGTTCCTCGACTGCGGCTCCGGCCTGCCGACCGCCGAGAACACCCACCAGGTGGTCCAGCGGATCAACCCGGAGATCAAGGTCGTCTACGTCGACAACGACCCGGTCGTGCTGGCCCACGGCCGCGCCCTGCTCGAAGAGAACGAGAACACCCACTTCGTCGCCGAGGACATCTTCGAGCCGCAGCGGATCCTCGAGCACGAGGTCGTCCGGCAGCACATCGACTTCTCGCAGCCGGTCGCGTTCCTCCAGCTGGGCACGCTGCACCACTTCAACGGACCCGCGGAACGGCCGGCGGAGATCATGAAGGAGTACGTCGACGCGCTGCCGTCGGGCTCCTTCGTCGCGCTCTCGCACTTCTTCGACCCCGAGGACGAGGACTCCGCGACCGCCCGCCGGATGGAGGACTTCTTCCTGCACAGCCCGATGGGCTCGGGCACCTTCCGGAAGCAGAAGGAGATCGAGGACCTGTTCCCGGGTCTCGAAATGGTGCCCCCGGGCGTGGTCCGCTGCGCCGACTGGTGGCCGGACGGCCCGCGGCTCAAGGACCTCAACGTGGCCCAGCGGACCATCGCCGGCGGCGTCGGCCGCAAGCCGTAGGACAGCCTCCGGTCCCCACCGGTTGTCAGACGCGCAGCAGCGGGAGCCAGTGCGACAGATCGGCCCGGGTGCCCGACGCGGACACCCGGCCGTCGGCCACGGCCGTGGTCCAGTCCAGCCGCCCGGTGGCCAGCTCGAGCCACGTGCGCGGGTCCGTCTCGATCACGTTCGGCGGGGTGCCCCGCGTGTGCCGCGGTCCTTCCACGCACTGCACCGCGGCGAACGGCGGCACCCGCACCTCGACCGTCCGGCCCGGTGCGTCGGCCGCCAGCGCACGCAGGGACAGGCGCACCGCCGCGGCGAGTTCCGGGCGCGCCGGATCGGGCGCATCGCCCTGCAGCCACGGGGAAATCGCCAGCACCGCCGCACGTAACTGTCCGGGGTCGACCGAACGCGAAGAGGCCATGGGCAAACAGTAGAGTGGCGCACCAAGACTTGGCAGGCACACCCGAGAACGTGGGGATGACGATGGCGCAGCGGGACGAGGCGGATCGGATGGTTTCGCAGCAGCCCACCGGAAGCGGAGCCGATCGCCCCGGCAGGCACGGCAAGCACAACCGGGCCGCCCGGCGGGAGGGCCAGCAGGCGCGGCGCACCGGCAAGCACGGCACGCCCGAGATCACCGCGGAGATGCGCTCGAACGCCCGCGCCAACCCCAACAGCTGGCTCTACGTCATCGACGAGGCTTTCGACCCGAACGGCCCGGTGCCGTCGTGGGCGGTCGTCGGCGCGTACCCGGTGAACGGCGCCGGCGACGTCGTCGCCGACTTCCACCCCAACGACCGCTACCGGCCCTCGCCCAAGGCGCTCGGGTTCCCGGACCCGGCCAACGACCTCGAGCACCTGCTGCAGCTCGTCCGCACCGAGCACCGCCCGCCGTCGGACCTGCCGAAGGTCGTCCTCGACGCGACGCTGTTCGTCTACGCGATGTCGCCGGTGCAGCGGACCGTGATCGGCTTCCACAACGCCGACGGCCGGGTGATGGTGCCCGCCTACACCCGCAAGTCGCTGGTGCCGCGCGAGTGGCCGCACGCGCGGGCCGTGGTCGGCCGCGACATCGTCGACCTGCTCGGCGGGCACCCGGTCGCGATCAACCCGCACGACCTCATCACGGCCGTCGTGCCGGCCGAGCACCTGCTGAAGGCCATCGCGGACGAGCGCCGCTGACCTGCGGGTCCAACCCCATCGAGTGATCATCGACTCGCCGATCCGGCGGCGCCGGTGCATCGTGAGACTGAAGAAGTCTGACGAGATCGGTGGGGAGCAAGAGGGTGAAAAGACGTTCGCTGCCCTTCGCCGCCGCCCTCGCGTCCGTCCTGCTCGTGGCCGGGCAGGCGCCGGCGAAGGCCGCTGACCCGTACGCCGGCGCGGAGGACCACTACGCGGGTTCGCAGATCGCCGCGGTCGAGGGCGTCGGTGAAGGGCCCGACGTGTTGTACGGCGGGGAAGACCAGGTGCTCGGGCACGACGTCAGCGGGCACCAGGGGCCGGTCGACTGGCCCGGCGCGGCGGGGTCGGGCGCCAAATTCGTCTACGTCAAGGCGACCGAGGGCACCGGGTTCGTGAACCCGCAGTTCGCCCAGCAGTACAACGGCTCCTACCAAGCGGGCCTGATCCGCGGTGCCTACCACTTCGCGCGGCCGGACATCTCCGACGGCGCGTCGCAGGCGCGGTACTTCCTGGCCCACGGCGGCGGCTGGTCGAAGGACGGCAAGACATTGCCCGGCGCGCTCGACGCGGAGTACAACCCGTACGGCGAAACGTGTTACGGCAAGGACGCCGCGGGCATGGTCGCCTGGATCCGGGCCTTCTCGGACACCTACCTGGCGGCGACCGGCCGCCACCCGACGATCTACACGTCGACGAGCTGGTGGAAGCGGTGCACCGCGAACAACGGCGGGTTCGGCGCCAACCCGCTCTGGATCGCGCGCTACAACAGCTTCATCGGCGAACTGCCGTCCGGCTGGAGCATCCACACGATCTGGCAGTTCGCCGACCGCGGCACCCTGCCCGGCGACCAGAACTGGTTCAACGGCTCGGCGGACCGCCTGCTGGCCCTGGCGCTGGGCTGAACGGCGCAACCGTCCAATAATAGGTGTTAACTCGCCACCAATTAACGATCTTCTTCCCGGGAAAATCACCCACACGTATACCCAATTTCACGGAAGTGAGTGACAAACGCCACTTCGTCCCTAACAATCGTGCTCGGGCGGCTACCTGCAAGTAGGCCGCCCATCGCGAGGGTTTCCGTGAAGGGATTCAACGATGTCCACCTCCCGAAGAGGGCGGCTGTTCGCTGCCCTGGTCGTCCCGGCCGCGCTGCTCCTGCTCGGCAGCACGGCGCAGGCGACGACCTTTTCCCCCGAAGTCGACCCCGTGGCCGCGATCAACGCGGACATCGCGCAGAACAACCACGCACTGGGGTCGCAGATCCGGCGCGTCGAAGGCGACTCCTCGACCCCCGACTCGCAGAAGGCGGCCCAGCAGCCGCAGCCCGGCCAGGCCATCCCCGGCCAGGTGCTGGCCACCGTGGCCGGCATGGACGTCGCCAGCTACCAGGGCAACGTCGACTGGGCGAACTGGTGGAACCAGGGCAAGCGGTTCGTCTGGACCAAAGCCACGGAGAGCACCAGCTACACCAACCCGTACTTCGCCCAGCAGTACAACGGCTCCTACAACCAGGGCTTCATCCGCGGCGCCTACCACTTCGCCACGCCGAACACCTCGAGCGGCGCGGCGCAGGCCCGGTACTTCGTCGCCCACGGCGGCGGCTGGTCCAAGGACGGCAAGACGCTGCCCGGCGCGCTGGACATGGAGTACAACCCGTACGGCGCGACCTGCTACGGGCTGAGCAAGGCGGGGATGACGTCGTGGATCCTCGACTTCCACGACACCTACCACTCGCTGACCGGCCGGTACCCGGTGATCTACACGTCGCAGAGCTGGTGGAGCAGCTGCGTGAGCGGTGACTTCTCCAGCACGGCCCCGCTGTGGGTCGCGCGGTACGCGTCGTCGGTCGGCACCCTGCCCTACAACTGGGGCTTCTACACCGTCTGGCAGTACACCTCGAGCCCGCTCGACCAGGACACCTTCAACGGTGCCTACGACCGGCTCCAGGCACTGGCCAACGGCTGACCCACCCCGCCCCGGCTCCCGGATCGTGACGGTTTCGCGCCGCACGGACCGGGAGCCGGTTCCATGCCGTACCGTCCGAGCTTGCAGAATGCTGCAGCCACGTCCTGGGGGAACCGCACGCCGCCGTCGGACGTCGGAAGCGCACGAACACCCAGCGCCCGGAAGGCATGGACAGATGACCTACCCGCCTCAGCCGGGCCAGCCCGGCCAGCCCGACCCGTACGGCCAGCCGAACCCCTACGGCCAGCAGCCCCCGTCCGGCGGCTTCCCGCAGCAGGGCGGGTGGGACCCCAACCAGCAGCAACAGCCGTACCCGACGCAGCAGTACCCGCAGGGCTGGGACCCGAACCAGCAGGGCTACCCCTCGGGCGGCTTCCCGGCCAACCCGCAGCCGGCGTGGGGTGACCCGTACGCGCAGCAGCAAGGGCAGCAGTCGGCGTGGGCCGACCCGAACGCGCAGCAGTACGGCCAGCAGGCCTGGGACCCGAACGCGGCCGGCCAGGTGTCCGGCTGGGACCCGGCGACCGGCGGCTACACGCAGGGCTTCGGCGGGCCGCCCGCGCCGCCGAAGAAGAGCAAGACCGGGATGTGGATCGCCATCGGCTCCGCCGTGGTCGTCGTCCTCGCCCTGGTCGGCATCACCGGCTTCGTCGCGCCCGGCTTCTTCCTCTCGAAGGACGACACGAACACGGCCGCGGCCCCGTCGTCGAGCACGTCGGCCAAGCCGTCCACGCCGAAGCCGACGTCCAAGAAGCCGACGACCTCGAAGACGCCGTCCGGCAGCGAAGGGGGCGGCGCGGACGCCAAGGTCGTGCTGCAGGGCTTCATCGACAAGCTGAACGCGGGCGACAACGCCGGCGCCGTCGCGCTGGGCTGCGCCGACTCGAAGCAGCTGCTCAGCTCGTGGCTCGAGACGTTCCTCAAGCCGCCGCTGCAGCTGCAGCTCGGTGACGTGCCCGCCGACAAGTACCTGGTCGAAGGCGAGGTCACCGGGACGTCCGCCGGCAAGCCGGTCAAGGGCACGCTGAGCGCGACGAACTTCGACAAAAAGGGCTTCTGCGTCAGCACGATGCTGGTGTCCTGAGGCGTGAAGCTGTGGCGATCGCCGCTGGCGTGGACGTTCTTCGCGTCGGTGGTGCTGCTGCTCGGGGTCGGCGGCTGGCTGCTGACCGACCCCGCCACCAGCCGCAGTGACGCGCTGAAGACGGGCGGCCTGGCGGGCGGCGCGATCGTGGCGCTGTACGCGCTGTGGCTCAACGACCGCCGTCGCCGGGTCGAGGAGCGGCGGCAGGACATCGAGCGGCAGCGGCACGAACTCGAGGCGCAGCGGGCGGAACAGGACCGCGAGCGCGTCGCGGACGAGCGGTTCGCGAAGGCGGTCGAGCTGCTGGGGCACGCGGCCGACCAGGTGCGGGTGGGGGCGCTGCACGCGCTGGCGGGGCTGGCGCGGAGCCGGCCGGGCTACACGCAGACGGTGCTGGACGTGCTGTGCTCGTACCTGCGGCGGCCGTTCACCTACACCCGGGAATCCTCCGACGGAGAGCCGGATCCCGAGCTGGAGCGCGAACTGACGGTCCGGCTCACGGCGCAGCGGCTGGTCTCCGACCTGCTCCCGGCGCGCGACGACGACGCCCCGGCCTACGACCTCGACCTGACCGGTGCCCGGCTGGAGTACCTCGACCTGTCGGGCAAGCTGATCGGTGGTCTGCTGCTGCGGTACGCGTCGCTGCACAACAGCACGAACTTCAGCGGCTGCCGCTTCAAGGGCCGGGTCTACCTCACCGCCGCGGGCACCGTGTCCGGTCGCCAGGTGGGCTACTTCCGTTGCCGTGGCGCGGTTTTCGAACGCCACGCGTGGTTCAGCGGGACGAAGTTCGCCGAGGACGTGGACTTCACCGGCACGACCTTCGCCGGCCCAGCGAACTTCAAGGACGCGAAGTTCGCGAAGGACGCGGGGTTCTCCGGCGTCGTCGTCGCGGACTCGCTGGACCTGCGGCGGACCTCGTTCGACGGGCAGACCGACCTGCGGTTCGCATCGCTGCCCGACTCGGTTTCGCTGTACAACACGCTGGTGCGGGCCGAGAAAGACGTGCAGCTGCCCGAGGCGTGGACGCAGGAGGAACTGCGCGACGGGGACGCGCGGATCGTCGCCAAGGTGGGCTGAGCAGCCCCCGGTTTCCACGCTAGCGGAGGGGACCGACAGTTCTGCGTCGGCGCGGCTGGATGTCCGGCTTCTGACAGATGTCACGACGAGCCGGTGGACAACGTCGCTACCAGCGGAAACGCCGATCGGCCAGCATTTCGGGCATGACGAAGCAGACCAGCCCGACCGTGACCGTGACCGACTCCGACGCCCGCGAGAAGCTGCACATCGCCAAGGTGCTGCTCGGCGGCTACGCGGCCGTGAGCCTCCTGACCTTCCTGGCGATCGTGGTGTTCAGCGGCGACCCCGACGTCGTCACCGACGCCGTTTGGGTGCGCGGCTCGATCCTCGCCGTCGCCGCGCCGATCACCTTCGCGCTCGGCGTTTCCATGGCCAAGGGCTCGCGCGGCAACTACCGCCGGGTGCGGATCATCACCGTGGCCCAGGTGGTGGCCATCCTGGTGATCGAGGCCATCCCCGGCTCCTTCCCCGTCTGGTTCAAGATCGCGAACGGGGTGTGCCTGGCGCTGCTGATCATCGTCGCCCTGCTGACCGTCGCCCGGGCCGTGCGCGCCACTTTCGCGGCCGAGTGAACACCGGCGGCGGTACCGTCACCGGCGTGGACGACCTGCGGGGCCTGGACGAGCGGCGCCGGCTGCTGCTCTCCCTGGGCATGCTCTGCTACCCCTTCCTGGCGGCCGCGGGCCTCACCCAGTACACGCGCGGCGCCGGCCTGGTCGCCGGCTACCTGCTGCTGGCCGGCATCTCCGCTTGCTACCTGGCCATCGTGGTCGCCGCGATGCGCTCGGCGTGGCGGGTCTACTGGTGGCTGCTGGCGGCGATGACGGTGCTGTCCGTGCTGGTCGCGCCACTGGCCCACGAGTACGCGTTGATCCTGGTCGCGGTGATCGTGCCGTCGGCCGCGACGCGCGTCGACGTCCGGAAGGCGGCGGCGCTGGTGGTCCTGGGCGCCGCGGCGTGCGTGGTGGTGCCGCTGGTCGTGCCCGGCTGGAACACCGGGCCGAGCTGGTACTACGCGGTGGCCGTCGTGTTCACCACGCTGCTGGTCCACGCCTTCAGCCGCACCGCCACGGCGAACCAGCAGCTGCGCGAAGCCCGGGCCGAGGTGGCCCGGCTGGCGTCCGAGGCCGAGCGCAACCGGATCGCCCGCGACCTGCACGACCTGCTCGGCCACTCGCTCACCGCCATCACCGTGAAGAGCACCCTGGCCCGGCGGCTGGCCGTCGGCGCCCCGCCCGCGGCACTGGCCGAGATGGAATCGGTGGAGCAGCTGTCCCGGCAGGCGCTGGCCGACGTGCGAGCGGCGGTGTCCGGGTACCGGGACGTCACGCTCGCGGGTGAACTCGCCCGGGGCCGGGAGCTGCTGCGGGCGGCGGGGGTGGTCGCCGACCTGCCCACCGCCCACGACGACGTGCCGCAGGAGCGGCAGGAACTGTTCGGCTGGGTGGTCCGGGAAGGGTTGACGAACGTGGTGCGACACGCACGCGCGGGCCGGTGCACGGTGGAGCTGACCGCGTCCTCGGTGGAGGTGCGCGACGACGGGACCGGCGGCCCGGCCGGCTCCGGCTCCGGGCTGGACGGCCTGCGCGCCCGGGTGGCCGCGGCCGGTGGCGTGCTGACCGCCGGGCCGGCGCAGCCGCACGGCTGGTCCCTGCGGGTGGAGGCATGACGATCCGGTTGCTGCTCGCCGACGACCAGGAGCTGATCCGGCAGGCCCTGCGCGCGCTGCTCGACCTGGAACCGGACTTCGAGGTGGTGGCCTCGGTCGGCCGCGGCGACGAGGTGACGGCCTCGGCGCTGGAGCACCGCCCGGACGTGGCGCTGCTGGACATCGACATGCCCGGGCTGGACGGTCTCGCGGCGGCGGCCGTGCTCACCGCGCAGGTGCCCGGGTGCCGCGTGGTCATCCTGACCACCTTCGGCCGCACCGGCTACCTGCGCCGGGCCATGGAGGCGGGCGCCGTCGGGTTCGTCGTGAAGGACGCCCCGGCCGACACGCTCGCCGACGCCGTCCGGCGGGTGGTGGCCGGCGAGCGGGTGGTGGACCCGGCGCTGGCCGCGGCCACGCTGGCGGCGGGCGAGTCGCCGCTCACCGCGCGCGAACGCGACGTGCTGATCGCGGCCCGCTCCGGCGCGACCGTGGCCGAGATCGCGGCCCGGCTCTACCTCGCCGAGGGCACCGTGCGGAACTACCTGTCCGGGGCCACGACGAAGACCGGCACCCGCAACCGGATGGAGGCGCTGCGGGTGGCCGACGAGCGCGGCTGGCTGTAGGCCCCGGCCCGGCGGGACCGGGCCGGGGCCCGGCGTCAGTCGAACAGGGCCGGGAGCGTGCGCTCCCAGGCCTCCCGCAGCTCGTCGAGCGTGAACTCCGTGATGCCCTGCAGCTCCAGCGTGCCCGACTCCGGGTCGACCACGCCGGTCTTGCGCCACGGGAGGCCGCGCGCGGTGCACATCTCGGTGAAGCGGAGCTCCTCCGTGCGCGGGACGGCCACGAGCACGCGGCCCGCCGACTCGGAGAACAGCTGCACGAACGGGTCCTGGCCGTCGTCGAGGAACACCCGGGCGCCGCACTGTCCGATGAGGACGGTCTCGACCAGGGTCTGGATCAGGCCGCCGTCCGAAAGGTCGTGCGCCGCGGAGATCATGCCGTCGCGGGAGCCCGCGACCAGGATCTCGCCCAGCAGCTTCTCGCGGGCCAGGTCGACCTTCGGCGGGACACCGCCGAGGTGGCCGTGCAGCTCGCGGGCCCACGCCGAGCCGTCCAGCTCGTCGTGCGTTTCGCCCAGCAGCAGCAGGGTTTCGCCCGCCTCCGCACCGATGCCGGTCGGGATGCGGCGGGTGACGTCGTCGATCACGCCGAGGACGCCGATCACCGGCGTCGGCAGGATCGCCGTCGACCCGGTCTGGTTGAAGAAGCTGACGTTGCCGCCGGTGACCGGGATGCCGAGCTCGACGCAGCCGTCCGCGAGGCCGTGCACGGCCTGCTCGAACTGCCACATCACGCCCGGGTCGGTGGGGGCGCCGAAGTTCAGGCAGTCCGACACCGCGACCGGCGTCGCGCCGCCCGTGGCGACGTTGCGGTAGGCCTCCGCCAGCGCCAGCTGCGCGCCGCGGTACGGGTCGAGGTAGACGAACTTGCTGTTGCAGTCCGTCGCCACCGAGACACCGCGGCCGGTGGACTCGTCGATCCGGATCATGCCGGAGTCCGACGGTTGGGCCAGGACGCTGTTGCCGCGCACGTACCGGTCGTACTGCGACGTCACCCATTCCTTCGACGCCTGGTTCGGCGCGGAGATGAGCTTGAGCACGTCCGCGCGCAGTTCGTCCGGAGTGGACGGACGCGGCAGCTTGGCGGAGGTGTCCGCGATCAGGGCGTCCTGAGTGGACGGTCGCTCGATCGGCCGGTCGTACACCGGGCCATGGTGGGCGACCGTGTGCGCCGGGACGTCGACGACGACCTCGTCGTGCCAGGTGATGACCAGGTGCTCGCCGTCGGTGACCTCGCCGATGTCGGTGGCGATGACGTCCCACTTGCGGCAGACCGCCATGAACGCCTCGACGTTCTCCGGCGAGACGACCGCGCACATGCGCTCCTGCGACTCGCTGGAGAGCACCTCGGCGGGCGTCATCCCCTTGGCGCGCAACGGAACGCGGTCGAGGTAGATGTGCATGCCGCCGTCGCCGGCCGCGGCGAGTTCCGACGTCGCGCAGGACAGCCCGGCGCCGCCGAGGTCCTGGATGCCGACGACGAGCTTCTGGGCGAACAGCTCGAGGCAGCACTCGATGAGCACCTTCTCGGTGAACGGGTCGCCGACCTGGACGCTCGGCAGCTTCTTGCGGCCCGACGCCGACTCGTCACCCGAAAAGGTGTCACTCGCCAGGACGGAAACGCCGCCGATGCCGTCGAGGCCGGTGCGCGCGCCGAACAGGATGATCTTGTTGCCGGTGCCGGACGCGAAGGCGAGGTGCAGGTCCTCGACGCGCATCGCGCCGACGCAGAGGGCGTTCACCAGCGGGTTGCCCGAGTAGGACGGGTCGAAGACCAGCTCGCCGCCGATGTTCGGCAGGCCGAGGCAGTTGCCGTAGCCGCCGACGCCGGCGACCACGCCGGGCAGCACGCGCTTGGTGTCCGGGGCGTCGGCCGGGCCGAAGCGCAGCGCGTCGGCGACCGCGAGGGGCCGCGCGCCCATGGCCATGATGTCCCGCACGATGCCGCCGACACCGGTCGCGGCGCCCTGGTACGGCTCCACATAGGACGGGTGGTTGTGGCTCTCCACCTTGAAGGTGACGGCCCAGCCTTCGCCGATGTCGACGACGCCGGCGTTTTCGCCGATGCCGGCCAGCATCTTGGCCTTCATCTCGTCGGTGGCGGTCTCCCCGAAGTAGCGGAGGTGCTTCTTGGAGGACTTGTAGGAGCAGTGCTCGCTCCACATGACCGAGTACATCGCCAGCTCCGCATCGGTGGGCCGGCGGCCGAGGATCTCCCGGATGCGGGCGTACTCGTCGTCGGCGAGGCCCAGTTCGCGGTAGGGCTGGGTGTGCTCCGGAGTCGCCCCGGCGCGCTCGGTGGTGTCAACGGTGCTGGTCACGGTGTCCGTGTCAGGGTTCGCCACGGCCGTCAGGATACGGGTCGCTCCCGGCCACCCCGGACGGTGGGCCGCCGAACCCGGCCCCTCTGCGGCGGGTGTGACCGGGGCGACATCGGGAGCCGGCCGGGGTGACTCGGCGGCGGGCGGGGCGGGGTCGGGTGGGGCGCCTCGACGCCGGGTGGAGCGGGCGCCTTCCTTGGGGACAACTCGGGGCGCGGCTCGGTCGCGCGGCCGGAATTGTCGGTGTCCGCGAGTAACGTTGAAACCGGGGGTCCCCCAAGCGGCCGGGGCTGTCAGCAGCGCCCGGAGACCCAGGCGGCAAGGCCCTCGGCGGGGCTCGGCAGCAGGCCCGGTGGCCCGAAAATCGGTCGCCTTTGCCCGGGCCTCGGCTTACCGTCGGAAATCGTGCTTTCCGCCACGTACCCCCTTCCGCCGCTGCGGCTGCCCGTGCGGCCGACCGCGAGCCGGTTCCTGCTCGCCGTCTTCCGGGCTCGGCTCGGGACGGTGGTGGGCGCCGCCGCGATCGGGGTCGTCTGGGCGCTTCCCGGTGCGCTGCTGCCGCTGGTCGTCGGCCAAGGCATCGGCGCCATCGGCGCGCACGATGGCGCCGCCGTCGCGCGGTGGGCGCTGGCCGCCGCCGCGCTCGGGGTGGTGCAGACGATCTTCGGGACCTGGATGCACTTCCTCAACTACGGCCTGTGGCTGCACGGCGCCGGCTCGACCCAGCGGCTCGTCTCCGCGCACACCACGCGCGTCGGGGCCGGGCTGCGCGAGCAGACCACCACCGGCAACCTCGTCGCCGTCTCCACGACGGACATCAACCACATCGGCAACACCGTCGAGATGACCGGCCGCGCCTTCGGCTCGCTGCTGGCCTTCGTCGTGGTCGCGGTGTGGCTGATCTCGACGTCGCCGCTGCTCGGCGTGGTCGCGCTGGTCGGGGTGCCCGTTGCCGTGCTCGGCATCGGGCCGTTGCTCGCCCCGCTACAGAAGCGCAAGGCGAAGCAGCGCGAGCAGCGCGGGGACGTCAACGCGCTCGGCGCGGACATCGTCTCCGGCCTGCGGATCCTGCGCGGCATCGGCGGCGAGCGGCGGTTCTTCGCCCGCTTCCGCGAGACGAGCCAGCGGGTGCGGCGGGCCGGTGTCGAGGTCGGCAAGGCCGAGGCGTGGCTGGCCGCGGCCGAGATCGCGCTGCCCGGCCTGGTCACCGTGGTGATCACCTGGCTCGGCGCGCGGCTGGCCGTGGCCGGCTCGATCGACGTCGGGCAGCTGGTCGCGTTCTACGGCGTCTCGGCCTTCCTGATCTGGCCGGTCAACGCCGCGACGGAGGCCGTCGGCTCGATCACCTCGGGCCTGGTCGCGTCGCGGAAGGTGGTGGCGCTGCTGGCGATCCGCCCGAAGCTGGCCGATCCGGAGACACCGGTGCCGCTGCCCGGCGGCCCGCTGGAGCTGGTGGACACCGAGTCCGGGGTGCGGGTCGCGCCCGGTCGCCTGACGGTCGTCGACTTCGGGGCCGGCGGCGAAGCGGTGGCCGACAGGCTGGCCCGGTTCGCCGATCCGGCCGAGGGCGAAGAGGTGCTGGTCGGCGGGGTCCGGGCGGACCACGTCGCGCTTGCGGAGCTGCGCCGCCGGATCGTCTACGCGCACAACCAGGACATCTGGTTCTCGGGCGTGCTGCGCGAGCAGCTGGCGCCGGCGCGATCGGGCGGTGTCAGTGTCACCGAAGCGCTGTACGCGGCCGATGCCGAGGACATCGTCGAGGCGCTGCCCGACGGCGTCGACGATGTGATCGGCGAGCGCGGCCGCGAGGTGTCCGGCGGCCAGCGGCAGCGGCTGAACCTGGCCCGCGCGCTGGCCACCGACGCCGACGTCCTGGTGCTCGACGAGCCGACATCGGCGGTGGACGCGCACACGGAGGCGCGCATCACCGAGCGCGTCGCCGAGCTGCGGCGCGGCCGGACGACGGTGGTGTTCAGTCAAAGTCCTCTGTGGACACATGTGGCCGACGAAGTCTTCACCGCGAAGGGGGTGACGGTGTGAAGCGGCTTCCCACGGCGGCCCGGCGGGACGTCCGCCGCTGGACCGTGCACACGGCGATGCTCCACAAACGCGAATTCGGCCTGCTGCTGGGCTCGCTCGCCGTGGCCACGCTGATCGGCCTGGCCGGGCCGCAGCTGCTCGGCTCGCTGGTCGACGACGTCGCGGCCGGCACCACGACCGGGCACGTCGACGTGCTGGCGGTGGCGTTCATCGGCATCCTGCTGCTGCAGGCGGTGGCGCGGAAGATCGCCCGCATGCGCGGCGCGGTGTTCGGCGAGCTGGTGCTGGCCGAGACGCGCGAGGAGTTCGTCGGGACGGCGTTGCAGCTGCCGCTCGGCACCGTCGAGGCGGCCGGCACGGGTGACCTGCTCAGCCGGGCCACCACCGACCTCGGCCGGATCGACCACGCGGCGCGGTTCGCGGCGCCGGAGATCCTGGTCGCGGCGGTGACCGTGGTGTTCACCATCGTCGCGATGGTCGTGACGTCGCCGCTGCTGTCGCTGGGCCTGCTGGTCGCGCTGCCGCTGCTGGTGCCGGTGAACGTCTGGTACCAGCGGCGGATCCCGTCGGTCATGCAGTGGATGCTCGACCGGTGGGCCGACCTGACCACCAGCGTCCACGAGACCGCCGAGGGCGCGCGCACGACCGAGGCGCTCGGGCTGACCGAGCGCCGGATCGGCGCCGCGCACGACGCGCTGGACCAGAGCATCTACGGCGAACGCCGGATGCGGGCGCTGCAGCTGCGGTGGCTGCCGTCGCTGGAGATCAGCTACGTGCTGCCGCTGGCGGTCATGCTGCTGCTCGGCCTGCTCGCGTACGCGCAGGGCTGGGCCGGGCTCGGCGAGATCACCACGATGCTGCTGTACGTGCAGGGCATGGCGGCGCCGCTGAACGAGGCCCTGTTCTGGCTGGAGGACCTGCAGGTCGCGGCGGCCGCGGCGCGCCGGATCCTCGGCGTCCGGACGGTCGCGGTCGAGGACACGGAAAAGATCACCGAGGTGCCGCGCGGGCGCGACATCGACGTCCACGACGTGCGGTTCAGCTACACCGCCGACCGCGAGGTGCTGCACGGCATCGACCTGCGGGTCCCGCGCGGTGAGCGGCTGGCGATCGTCGGGCCGTCGGGCGCGGGCAAGTCGACGCTCGGCCGGCTGCTGGCCGGCATCGCGGCGCCGTCGGCGGGCTCGGTGCGCATCGGCGGCCAGGACGTCTCGGCGCTGGCCGACGACGTGCTGCGCGGCGAGGTGCTGCTGCTGACCCAGGAGCACCACGTGTTCTCCGGGACGCTGCGGCAGAACCTGGCCCTGCCGGCCCGCCGCGCGGGTGGCGACTGGACGGACGAGGAGCTGACGGCGGCGCTGGCGTCGGCGGGCGCATCGGACTGGGTCGCGACGCTGCCGTCCGGGCTGGACACGAAGCTGGGCCCGGGCGAGCACCCGGTGCCGGCGGCGATCGCGCAGCAGCTGGCGCTGGCCCGGGTGGTGCTGGCGGACCCGCACACGCTGGTGCTCGACGAGGCGACGTCGCTGCTGGACACGGGCTCGGCCCGCGACCTGGAGAGGTCGCTGAACAGCGTGCTGGCGGGCCGGACGGTGATCGCGATCGCCCACCGCCTGCACACGGCCGCGGCGGCCGACCGCGTCGCGGTGGTCGAAGGCGGCCGGATCACGGAGCTGGGCCCGCACGAGGAGCTGCTCTCAGCGGGCGGCTCGTACGCCCGCCTGGTGGCGGCGGCGAGTTAGCCCGGCCCGGTTCGGTCGGCTCGTCGCCGCCCGGCCGGGCCGGGCGGTCAAAGCGGGGCGCGCACCGACGGCGCCACTCGGTGGCGCGACGGGGTCCGCTCCGGGCTCGGTTCGGTCTGCGAAGAACACGGCCGACTGAGCCCGGGGCCGCCAAAGCCGGGCGCACCCGGCCGGCGCGGGCTCGGCAGCGGCTCGGCGGCTCGGCAGCGGCTCGGCAGCGGCTCGGCGGCGGCTCGGCGGCTCGGCAGCGGCTCGGCGGCTCGGCGGCGGCGCGGCAGCGGCTCGGCAGCGGCTCGGCAGCGGCTCGGCGGCGCGGCGGCGCGGCGGCGCGGCTCGGCAGCGGCGCGGCAGCGGCTCGGCGGCGCGGCAGCGCGGCGGCCGAACCGCGGCGGCGAGCCCGGCGGGCCGACTTCGGGCCCGACCACCGGTCCCACAGCCTGGCCGCGGCCGCCATTTGGTCCGGAATGTCCGGAGCGAGCGACGTGTTGCTCCTCGTGGATGACCAGCTACCTGGGGAGTGACATGTCGTCGTTCGTGATGAGCGCCGTGGAGCGGGAAGAGTTCCTGAGCGGGGTGCACGTGGGCGTGCTGGCGGTGGAGCGCGCCGGCCGGGCGCCGCTGGCCGTGCCGGTCTGGTACGACTACGAACCCGGCGGTGAGCTGCTGATCTGGATGGAACGCGACACCGTCAAGGACCGCTCGATCCGCGCGGCAGGCCGGCTGAGCCTGGTGGCCCAGGACGAGAACCCGCCGTACCGGTACGTCACGGCCGAGGGACCGGTGGTGGCCAACGACGAGCCGCCGACCCGCGAGCAGGCCCTCCGGATCGCGAAGCGGTACTGGCCCGAAGACCAGGCCACGGCCTACGTCGATTCGGCGCTCGGAGAGCGGTCGATCCTCGTCCGGGTGCGCCCGGAGAAGTGGCTCTCGAACGACCAGAGCAAGAGCTGAACGAGGTCCGGGGCTGTGGACAACTCACGTCCGCAGCCCCGGAACTGTCGGTGTCCCCCGGTAGCATGGTTACCGGGGGCCGAGGGCCGCCCTCAGGCCTTCACCAGCGCGTCCACCGCGCTGAAGAACATCCCGAGCCCGTCGTCCGAAGGCCCCGTCAGCGCGTCGATCGCGTGCTCCGGGTGCGGCATCAGCCCGACGACCCGGCCGTTCTCGCTGCGGATCCCGGCGATGTCGTTGCGCGACCCGTTCGGGTTCCCGCCGACGTACCGGAACACCACGCGGCCCTCGCCCTCCAGCTCGTCCAAAGTGGACTGCTCGGCCACGTAGCAGCCGTCGATGTTCTTCATCGGGATGAGGATCTCGGCGCCTTCGTCGTAGCGCGTGGTCCACGCCGTGGACGTGTTCTCCACCCGCAGCCACTGGTCGCGGCAGATGAAGTGCAGGCCCTGGTTGCGGATCATCGCGCCGGGCAGCAGGCCGGCCTCGCAGAGGATCTGGAACCCGTTGCAGATGCCGAGCACCGGCATGCCCGCGCGCGCCGCCTCGATCACCGGCGTCATGACCGGCGCGAACCGGGCGATCACGCCCGCGCGCAGGTAGTCGCCGTAGGAGAAGCCGCCCGGGACGACGACGGCGTCGACGTCACGCAGGTCTTCGTCGGCGTGCCACAGCGGCACCGCCTCGCCGCCGGCGTAGCGGACCGCGCGGGCCGCGTCGCCGTCGTCCAGCGTGCCCGGGAACGTGATGACGCCGATGCGCGCGCTCACGCGTCCACCCGGGTGATCGTCCACTGCTCGATGACCGGGTTCGCGAGGAAGCCTTCGGCGATCTTCTCCAGCGTCGCGTCGTCGACCGTGTCGTCGACCTCGATCTCGAAGTGCTTGCCCTGGCGGATCTCGGTGATCCCGGTGAACCCCAGGCGACCGGCGGCGCCGAGCGCGGCCTGTCCCTGCGGGTCGAGGATTTCGGGCTTCGGCATGACGTCGACGACGACTCGGGCCACGGCAGGCTGCTCCTTATTTCTGCAGGTCGTGGGTACCTCGTCAGCATAGTTCACCCGCTGGCCCACCCTGCGTGGCCGGTCGGGAAACCTAGACTGGCCCACGGCGCCGGGCTGCGCCATGATGAGTCGTTGACATCTCGCCAACAGGAGGCACCGTGGCCGTCCAGGAGTCCTACGACTACGTCATCGTCGGTGCCGGCAGCGCGGGGTGCGTCCTCGCCAACCGCCTGACCGAGGACCCGTCCGCCCAGGTCCTGCTGCTCGAAGCGGGCGCGGAGGACACCGCGGACGAAATCCACATCCCGGCCGCGTTCCCGTCGCTGTTCAAGACCAAGTGGGACTGGAACTACGAGACCGTCGAACAGAAGCACACGGGCAAGTCGGCGTATTGGCCGCGCGGCAAGATGCTCGGCGGCTGCTCGTCGATCAACGCGATGATCTACATCCGCGGCAACCGCGCCGACTACGACGGCTGGCGCGATTCCCACGGCGCTTCGGGGTGGGGCTGGGACGACGTCCTGCCGTACTTCAAGCGCGCCGAGGGCAACCAGCGGCTCGGCGGGCCACTGCACGGGACGGACGGCCCGCTGCACGTCGAAGACCGCCGGTTCACCCACGAGCTGTCGAACGCCTGGGTCGACTCGGCCGTCGCATGGGGACTCAAGCGCACCGACGACTTCAACGGCGAGAGCCAGGAGGGCGCCGGCGTCTACCAGGTGACGTGCAAGAAGGGCCGCCGCTGGTCCACGGCGGACGCCTACCTGCGCCCGGCGCTTTCGCGGCCGAACCTGACGGTGAAGACGTGCGCGCCGGCCACCCGCGTAGTCTTCGAGGGCACCCGCGCGGTCGGTGTGTCCTATCTGGACAACGGCGTCGAGCAGACAGCGCGCGCTTCGACTGAGGTCATTCTTTCGGGTGGTGCGATCAATTCGCCGCAACTACTCATGGTGTCGGGGGTGGGTCCGGCCGAGCACCTGCGCGAGCACGGCATCGACGTCGTCGCCGCGCTGCCGGGCGTCGGCGAGAACCTGCACGACCACCCGGCGTGCGGAATCATCTGGTCCACTCGGGACACCTCCGATCTGGTCGAGGCGGCCACGGTTTTCGGCCTGGCCCGGTACCAGCTGACGCGGCGCGGCCCGTTGACGTCGAACATCGGTGAAGCGGGCGCGTTCTACCCGACCACGGACGGCCTGCCGGCACCGGACATGCAGATCCACGTGGCGCCGACGTTGTTCTACGACAACGGGATGCGCGAGCCGACGGTGTCGGGGTTCACCTCGGCGGCGACCTTGGTGGACGTCGCCAGCCGGGGGCGGCTGCGGTTGAAGTCCGCGAATCCGCTGTGGAAGCCGGAAATCGATCCGGCTTATTACGCCGATTCGCGCGATATGGAGACGATGATCGCGGGATTGCGGTCGTTGATCGAGATCGGGCAGGTCGGGCCGTTGCGGCGGTTCTTGGACAAGCCGTTCCTGCCGGTGCGGCACGATTTGAGCGATTCCGAGCTGGCCGAGCACATCCGGGAGAACACGCAGACGCTTTATCACCCGGTCGGGACTTGCTCGATCGGGTCGGTGGTTGACCCGGAGTTGCGGGTGCAGGGGGTGGAGGGGTTGCGGGTGGTGGACGCGTCCGTGATGCCGGTGGTGCCGCGGGGGAACACCAATGCGCCGACGATCATGGTGGCGGAGAAGGCCGCCGACCTGATCCGGGGACGGTCGATCTAGCGGGCGCGGCCCTCGGCCCCCGGTATCCAGTTTACCGGGGGGCACCGACAGTTTTGGTGCTGCTCCGGGGTTGTGGACCCGGTCGGTCCACAACCCCGGGCGGGTCAGCGCTTGCCGTGGAGGATGGTCACCAGCTTGGCGACCAGCGCGTCCGTCGATTCCTTGCGGGTGAACGACGTCAGCGTCAACGGGGCCGTGAACCGCTGGCGGGCGATCGCCTTCGTGCGGGCGAACTCGCGCAGCCCCTCCGGTCCGTGGATGCGGCCGAAGCCCGAATCGCCCACGCCACCGAACGGCAACGACGCGATCCCGGCGAACGACAACGGCGCGTTGATCGCCGTCATGCCCGTGCGCAGCTTCTCCGCCAGCTCCACACCCCGGGACTTCGAGAACACCGTCGAACCCAAGCCGTACTTCGTGCTGTTCGCGCGCTCGACCGCTTCGTCCATGTCGCGGACCTTGGCGATCGTCACCGTCGGGCCGAACGTCTCCTCCGTCACCGCCTCGGAGTCCTCCGGGACGTCGACCAGGACCGTCGGCTGGGCGTAGCGGTCGCCCACCGCTTCCTCGCCTCCGAGCACCGCCTTGCCTCCGCGGGCCAGGGCGTCCTGGATGTGCCTCTTGATCACGCCCAGCTGGGAGGGCATCGTCACCGGGCCGTACTGGGCTGCCTCGTCCGAGCCCGCCCGCACGTCCTTCGACTTCTCGACCACCTTGGCCACGAACTCGTCGTGGACCTTCTCGTGGACGTACACGCGCTCCACGCCGATGCACGTCTGGCCCGAGTTCGAGAACGCGCCCCACACCGTGGCGTCCGCCGCCGCGTCCAGGTCCGCGTCCGCGTCGACCAGGACCGGGTCCTTGCCGCCCGCCTCGATGACCACCGGCGTCAAGGTCTCGGCCGCCGCCGCCATGATGCGCTTGCCCGTGGCCGTCGAGCCGGTGAACGCGATCTTGTCGACGCCCGCGCCGACCAGGGCCGCGCCCGTCTCGCCGAAGCCCGTGATGAGCTGCAGGACCGGCTGCTCCGGGACGATCTCGGCGAACGCGTCGACCAGCCACTTGCCGACGCCCGGCGTGTACTCGCTCGGCTTGAACACCACCGCGTTGCCCGCCGCCAGCGCGTACGCGACCGAGCCGAGCGGGGTGAACACCGGATAGTTCCACGGGCCGATCACGCCGACCACACCCAGCGGCTGGTACTCGACCGTCGCCGCCTGGTTGGACATCAGCAGCCCCGCGGACCGCTTCTGCTTGCCGAGCACCTTCTTCGCGTGCTTGCCCGCCCACGCGATGTGCTCGATGGCCAGGACGCTCTCCAGCTGCGCGTCGGCGATCGGCTTGCCGGTCTCGTCGCGGACCACCTGGCACAGCTGCGGCAGCCGGCGCGTCAGCACGCCCTTCCAGGCCTTCAGCCGCTCGGCGCGCCCGGCGAAACCGAGGCCCGCCCACCACTCCGCCGCGACGCGCGCCCGCTCGACGGCCGCCTTGACGTCCTCCGCGGTGTGGATCGGGTAGGTTCCGACCACCTCGTCGGTCGCCGGGCTGAGCGAGTCGAAGGTCTCGCCGACCGTCGTCGGCTTCGGCTGGACGGCAGTCATCGGCGTCTCCCGTGGGTCGAGGGTCAGCCCAGGTTACGACCTTACTGACATCGTGCCAATAGCTCGTGCGGGCTTCGCCACCAGCATTGCACCGGCGACCGCCGCGGCAAAGACACCGAACAACGGCGGCAGCCACAGCGGCAGCACGCCGACGGCCAGCGAACCGAGCCCGAAGCCGCACGACTGCACGGTGAAGCTCAAGGAGAACCCGGCGGACCTGCGGTTTCTCGGCAGCAGGCGCTGGAGGTTGACCGAGGTCGTGGCGACCAGCGGCCCACCGCAGGCGCCGATCACCGCCAGGGACGCGAGCAAGCCCGCCCAGCCGAGATCCGCGGCGAGCACCATCCCGCCGGCGACGAACCCGCCGAGGAACAGCCGCGGGTCGCCGGTCTTGCCCCGCCACGCGTAGACCGCGCCACCGACGAGGCTCGCCCCGGTCAGCACAGCGATCACCAGCGGCGCAGCCGCGTCGGGTGCGCCGACGCGTTGGACCAGCGGCAGGGGCGCGACCTCGATCGTCGATGTCAGCAGCCCGACGGTGAAGGCACAGCAAAGCCACGGCAGGTAGGCGACCGGCGGCGCGGACGGGAGGTCCTCCACGGATTCCACCCGATCGTGGGAGCCGGCGCGACGCGGGACGAGCAGGGCAGCGGCCACGCAAGAGGCGGCCATCGCGGCCAACGGCACGAGCGGGCCGGCCAGGTCGAGCAGCGTGACCAGCACCGGGCCGCCGACGAGCACACCTTCGAGGATCATCCCGTCGACGGAGATCGCCCGGGGAAGCAGCCCGTCGTCGACCGTCTCCGCGAGCAGTGTCCGGAACCCGCCCGACAACGCTCCGCCCGTGATGCCGGGCAGCACGACGAAGACCAGCAACACGGTACCCGGAGCGCCGTTCGCGGCGGCCACGGTCAGGACGACGAACCCCGCCGCGGTCAGGAGCAGCAACACCGGCAGCCCGCGCCCCGGGCCGACGCGGTCGAGCAGCCGCCCGACCGGGACCGCGCAGACCATTTCCGCGGCGACGTAGACCGCCATCAGGACGCCGCCCAGCCGGTACGACCCGGTCGTGGCGGTGGTCAGCACGGTGAACGCAAGCGGCGCCATGAACGCCGGGAGCCGGGCGAACTGGACGCCCGCCGACCAGCGCCAGTACGCGCGATGGGTGAACAACGACATGGCGTCACGCTCTCGTGGCGCGCTCCCGCGGCATACTGATTCGGGTGAGAGCGAATCAGCCGTGATCGAACTGGCCCTGACCGCGGCCGGGAGCCAGCGCGTCCGCTTCGCGATCTCGCCCTTGGAGGAGGTGCTGGGCGCGGTCCAGACGCTGCTCGGCATCCGGCGGCACCCCGCGCCCCTGCCGTGGCTGTCCGACGTCCCCGACGTGCCCGAACTGATGGCGGTGCTGAGCGCGCGGCACTACATCACCGAGTTCCTGAGCCCGCCGCCCGACGGCCCCGAGACGACCGCCGAAGCCCAGGTCGAGGTGGTCCGCGCGACGCCGCCCGAGCAGGTGGCGCTGGAGCTGGGCATGGTCGACGCGGATCTGTCCGGGCTGCCGGCCGACCCGGCGGCCGCGCGCGACCTGCTCGCCGGCCAGCTGGCGACGGTCTGGCAGGCGGTGCTGGCGCCGCAGTGGCCACGCCTGCGCGAGCTGCTCGCGGCGGACATCACGCACCGGACGCGCCGGCTGGGCTCGGGCGGCGTCGCGGCGATGCTGGCGGAGCTCCACCCGCGCGTCCGCATGTCCGGCACCTCGGTGCTGGTCGACGTCCGCGCCCGGGAACGGCTGTCGATCGACTCGCGCGGGCTGCTGCTGATCCCGGCGGTGTTCGCGTGGCCGAACGTCGGCGTGGTGACGGTGCCGCCGTGGCAGATTTCGCTGCTGTACCCGGCTCGGGGCGTGGCTTCGCTGTGGAGTTCTTCCGTCACGCCACCGGAACCGCTGGCGGAGGTGCTCGGCCGGACCCGCGCGTTGTTGCTGACGACGCTCGACCGCCCGGCGGCGACGACCGAACTGGCCCGGCGCCACGACCTGGCGCCCGCGACGGTGTCGGCGCACTTGACGGCGTTGCGCGGAGCGGGGTTGCTGGCTTCGGAGCGGCGCGGGCACCGGGTGCTGTATCGGCGGACGGAGCTGGGTGACGCGTTGCTCACCGGGAAGCTCTGAACGGGACTAGGCTGGAAACGACCACCCGTGAAGGAGAACCAACGATGCGTATCGTCCATTTCGGACACGCCTGTCTGTTGCTGGAGACCGGTTCCGAGCGGATCCTGCTCGATCCCGGCGTCTTCTCCACCGGCTTCGAGGGTGAGCGGGAGCTGTCCGCCGTGCTGGTGACCCACCAGCACTTCGACCACCTCGACGTCGACCGGCTGCCGAAGATCCTCGAAGCCAACCCGGGCGCGAAGCTGATCGTCGACCCCGGGTCCGCTCCCGAAGTCGAGAAGCTCGGCCTGGAGTTCGACATCGCCAACGTCGGGGACGCTTTCGCCGTCGGGGACACGTCGATCAAGGCCGTCGGCGGGGAGCACGCCGTCATCCACTCCGACATCCCCGTCATCCCGAACATCGGGTACGTCTTCGACGACGGCGCCTTCTTCCACCCCGGCGACTCGTTCTTCGTGCCGGAGCAGAAGATCGATGTCCTGGGACTGCCCACCGGCGCTCCGTGGCTGAAGGCCGGGGAAGCCGTCGACTACCTGCGGGCCGTCGCGCCGCGGGTGGCCGTGCCGATCCACGAAGCCGTGCTCGCCAACCCGGCCATGCACTACGGCCTGTTCGGCAACCTCGCGCCCGAAGGCACCGAGGTCAAGGTGCTGGAACGGGCCGAGCCGGCGAAGTTCTAGCCACCCATGCCTTGACACCGTCGAGGAACCGGTCCACACCGAAGCCCAGTTCCGCCGGCCGCCCGCTCGGTTCGTACGCCGGGCCGCCGGCGGCTTCGGCCTCGTGGACCGCCGTCACCGGCCGGACCGTCAGCTGCAGGCTGATCTGGGCCGTACCGCGAGCAGGGGCTGCAGCAGGCGGTCGAGCCAGGCGAGCTGGTTGGTGCCGACCGGCGTGTGGTCGAGCGGCACGCACAGGATCCACGGCCGGGCCTGGGAACCGGCCCACAGCGCGGCCAGCATCGGCGTCCGGCTCAGCCCGCTGGTGCTGCTCCTGTTGACCGGCTGGCTGCTCGAACGCCGGTGACCGCGTCAGGCCGCGACCGCGCGCAGCGAACCGTAGGTCGCCCCGAAGGCGCGGTTCTCGAGAGCGACGTCGACCGCGTCGAGCAGCGCCTGGCGGAGGCCGGGGCGGGTCAGGTCCGATGCTTCTGCCCCCAGCCGGACCAGCCCGCCCCGGCGGGCCGAACGCGCCGCCGCCAGCACCAGGGCGAAGCAGCGCACCGTCTCGGTGCGGTGTGACTGGCTCGTGAATTCCTGGACCCGCGCGCGGCGCACCTCACCGGTGACGAGGTCGCGCACCGCGCCGAGGTCGGCGCACAGCCGGAAACCGTGCTCGGCCAGGGCCTGCAGCGTGCCCTGGGACGCGATCCAGCGAGGCGGTGCGAAGCCGTCCACCGCCAGCCCGGCGTTGTCCAGCGCGGCCTTCGCGGCGATCAGCCGCAGGCGGGCCTCGTGCGCCGGCAGCGTCGCGAACTCCGCCCGCTTGCCCAGGTACACCGTGCGGTGCGTGGGCGTGACGGTGTGGTCGTAGCCGTGCAGCAGCACGGAATCACCGCCGCGGGCGCGGGTGCGCACCCACTCCGTCACCGGGCCTTCGCCGGTGCGGGCGGCGTACAGCAGCGAGAGCGGCACCTTGCGGCGGTCGAGCTCGGCCGCGAGGTCGGCGCACCGGTGCAGCGTGCGCGGGGTGATTCCCGACAGCGAAACCAGCAAGCGAGCTTCCACGACCACCATTGGCGCGCACGCGTCTGAAACTCCCGTGAACTGCGCAGAACGGGCGGGCGACCGTTGCCGGAAGCCTCAAATGCCTTCACGCAGGCGCTGCACGGCCACCGCGATCCGGCCGCGCAGATCGGGGTCGGCGACCTGGCCGTCGGCGACGTCCGCCCGCGAGACCGGGATCCGCGCGCACGCTTCTTCGACGATCTTCGCGCCCGCGTACGTCAGGACTTTGCGCAGCGAATCGTGCGCGTCCCGGCCGCCGGTGGGCGCCGCGATCGAGGACGCGTTGATCCACGCCACCGGCTTGCCGTACATCTCGCCGCCGCCGACCGTCCAGTCGAGGAGGTTCTTGAACGAGCCCGGCAGGCCGCCCGCGTACTCCGGCGTGCAGATCAGGACGGCGTCGGCTTCCTTGAGCGCCGCGCGCAGCGAGGTGACCTCGGGGTGCAGGGGATCGCGGTCGTCATCGGGGTTGAAGTGCGGCAGATCGGCGAGGCCGGTGTACGTCTTGCTCGCGGTGAGGGTCGCGACGGTCCCCAGCACCGCCGCATTGCCCGAGCCGGCTCGCAGGCTGCCGCAGATCAGCAGGATCACGAGGCCAGTCTGCCAGCGAAAGCCCGGTGATGCGCCGGTACGCCTCGAGGTACCGGTCGCGCGTGGCCGTCACCACTTCGGGCGGCAACGGCGGCAGCGGGGACACGCAGTCCCAGCCGGACGCCGGGTCGACCAGCCAGTCACGCACGTGCTGCTTGTCGAACGACGGCTGCGGGACGCCGGGCTGGTGACCGTCGGCGAGCCAGTAGCGCGCCGAATCCGGCGTCAGCAGCTCGTCCGCGAGCACCAGACCGCCGTCCGAGCCGATGCCGAATTCGAACTTCGTGTCGGCCAGCAGCAGGCCCTGCTCCGCCGCGCGCGCGGCACCCCGGCGGTACAGCTCGAGGGAGGCCTCCCGGACCTCCTCGGCGAGCGCACGGCCGAGCACCGACACGCACGTGTCGAAGTCGATGTTCTCGTCCTTCTCCCCGCGCCGCGCCTTGGTGGACGGCGTGAAGATCGGCTCGGGCAGCCGCGCCGACTCGGCCAGGCCGGACGGCAGCGCCAGCCCGCACACCTCCCCGGACCGGCGGTAGTCGGCGTACCCGCGGCCGGTGAGGTAGCCGCGGACGACCGCCTCCACGGGCAGCATCTCGAGCCGCTCGACCAGCAGCGCGCGGCCGCGGACGGACTCGGGGATCAGCGGTCCGTCGCAGGTCACGAGGTGGTTCGGGAGGACGTCGGCGAGCTCGCGGAACCAGAACACGCTCATCGCGGTGAGCACGCGGCCCTTGCCGGGGACCGAGGTGGGGAAGACTTGCTCGAAGGCGGAAATGCGGTCGGAGGCGACGATCAGCAGGTGGTCGTCGCCCGCTTCGTACAGGTCGCGGACCTTGCCGGAGGCGAGCCTCCGGCGTGTGGGGAGGGGTGTCACGCACCGAACCCTAACGGGCACCCTCTGCCACCATGGATGATGCTGGCATGGCGTACGACTGGATCTCGGTGACCACCGACTACGGCCTGCGCGACGGCTTCGTGGCGGCCTGCCACGGCGTGATCGCGCGGCTGGCGCCCGCCGTGCGGGTGATCGACGTGACCCACGAAGTGCCACCCCAGGACATCCGGCACGGGGCGATGGCCCTGGCCCAGACCGTCCCCTACCTGCCGGAGTCGGTGCACGTCGCGGTGGTGGACCCGGGTGTCGGCACGGACCGGCTCGGCGTGGTCGTCGTCGCGGAGGACGGGCTGCTGGTCGGGCCGGACAACGGCCTCCTGCTGCCGGCCGCGCAGGCCTTGGGCGGGGTCCGGGTGGCGTACGAGCTCGCCGAGCCGTCGCTGCGGCTGCCCGCGACGTCGGCGACCTTCCACGGCCGGGACGTCTTCGCGCCCGCGGCCGCGCACCTCGCGCTGGGCGTGTCGCCGGCCGACTTCGGCGACCCGGTGGACGGCCTGGTCGCGATGCCGGAGCCGTTCGTGGCGGCGTTTCCGGGGAAGCTCGTGTCGGAGGTGCTGACGGTCGACCACTTCGGCAACGTCCAGCTGGCCGCGACCCCGGCGGACCTGGAGCTTTCGGGCCTGTCCGGCGCGGTTTCCGTGCACAGCGAGCGCGTGGCGGTGACCACGGTGCTGGGGCGGACGTTCGCCGACGTCCCCGCCGGCGCGTCGGTGCTCTACACGGACTCGGCGGGCCGGCTCGCGGTCGCCGTCAACGGCGGCTCGGCGGCGGCGGTGCTCGGGCTCGGGCCGGCCCAGGAGTGCACGATCACCTCATCGCCGACCGCGACCTGACCCGGCCGCAGCACCGCGGCTTTCGCGCCGAAGACGACACCGCCCTGCGGGTCACGCCGGTAGGTCGCGAGGGTGCGGATCGGCTCGGGACCGGCCTTCGCGCCGGTTTCCTGGTCGACCATCGGGACCGCGCACCGGACGCACCTCTCGGCGTACCCGATCCGCGCGGTCCCGGCGGTCAGTTCGCGGGCCTCGTCTTCGCGGTGGGGTTCGACCCAGCCGGCGAGCACGATGTTGGGCCGGAAGCGGTCCATCGGCACCGGTTCGCCCTGTCCGGCGGCGATCCGCTCGTTGAGGTTGTCCAAAGAGGACTCGGAAGCGAGCAGCAGGGCGTGCGCGTCGCCGAAGGCGGCGAGGCCGGGGAACACCCCGTCGCTGACGCGGTGGTGATCCGGCGTGACGCCGATCAGCGCGGCCGGACGGCCGAGCAGGTCCGAGAACCACTCGTCGGCCCGGGGATCCTGCCGGACGCCCTCGCCGTGCCAGCTGAGCATCGACACCGGGCGCCGCGGGCCGTCGCGCCGGATGTCCACGACGACGTCCTCGCGGCCGGGTGCCGACAGCGCGAGCCTGTCGCCGAGCACCCGCGGCCGGACGACCGCCATGACCGGGTGCGGCCGCTGGGTGAGGACGTCACCCTCCGGCGAAATGACCTGGAAGACCCGGTCGCCCGCGAGCCCGGTGCTGGTCACCTCGGCGGACGGCACGTCGATGCCCGCGCAGGACTTGACCGGGTAGTACGTCAGCCGAGCGATTCTCGCCATCTTCGCAGGCTACCCGGGCGGCCGCCGCCGAAGCGCCTCCTTTCAGAGGACCTGCGAGAGGAACCGTTGCAAGCGGGGGCTCTGCGGCTCGTCGAAGATCTCCGCCGGTGGGCCCTGCTCGACGATGCGGCCCGCGTCCATGAACGCCACCTCGTCGGCGACGCTGCGAGCGAAGCCCATCTCGTGCGTCACCACGATCAGGGTCAGCCCGCGCGAGGCCAGGCCCGCCATCAGGTTCAGCACGCCCTTGACCAGCTCCGGGTCCAGCGCGCTGGTCGCCTCGTCGAAGAGCATCACCTCGGGGTCCATCGCCAGGGCCCGGGCGATCGCCACCCGTTGCTGCTGGCCGCCGGACAGCGCGCTCGGGCGGTACGGTGCCTTGTCCGCCAGACCGACGTCCGCCAGGCGGGCGCGGGCGATCGCCGACGCCTCCTCCTTGCTGAGCTTCTTCACGCTGCGCAGCGGGAGCACGATGTTGTCCAGCACGCTCCGGTGGCCGAAGAGGTTGAAGTGCTGGAACACCATGCCGACGCGCTGGCGCAGCACGTCCGGGTCGGCCTTGATCACCGACTCGCCGTCGAGCAGCAGATCGCCGGAATCGGGCTCCTGCAAGCGGTTCACGCAGCGCAGGAGCGTCGACTTGCCGGAGCCGGACGGGCCGATGACGCACGTCGTCTTGCCGCTCTCCACGCGGAGGTCGACCCCGCGCAGGACTTCGAGCGTGCCGAAGCTGACGTGGATGTCCTTCAGTTCCACACTGGACGAGCGCACCGCCGTCGTCACGAAGGGACCTTTCCGCTGGCGACCAGGTCCAGCTCGTCGCCGTCGTCCGGCTCGTCGACGCGCACCTTGCGGCCGGTCCGGAGCTTCTTGTCGATGTAGTTGACCAGGTGCGTCAGCGGCACGGTGATCACCAGGAAGAACACGCCCGCGGCGACCAGCGGCGACAGGTTGCCCGTGTTCGCCGCCAGGTCCTGGCCGATCCGGAACAGCTCGCGCTGGCCGGACAGCAGGCCGAGCACGTACACCAGGCTGGAGTCCTTGACCAGCGCGATGAACTGGTTCACCAGCGCCGGCAGCACCCGCCGGACGCCCTGCGGGATGATCACCAGCAGCATCGACTTGGTGTAGCTCATCCCGAGCGCCCGGCTGGCCTCCATCTGGCCCTTGTCCACGCTCTGGATGCCGGACCGGAAGATCTCGCCGATGTAGGCGGCGGCGATCAGCGACAGCGCGAGGATGCCCATCGGGTACGGGTTCGTGCCGACGACGTCCCGCGCGAGCGTGCCGAGGCCCTGGCCGATCAGCAGGATGGTCAGGATGGCCGGCAGCCCGCGGAAGATGTCGGTGTACACCCGCGCGGGCCAGCGCAGCCACCACTTGGTGGACAGGCCCATCACCGCCAGCACCATGCCGACCACGGTGCCGATCAGCGCCGAGGACACCGACAGGATCAGCGTGTTCAGCAGCCCGGTCTTCAGCAGGTCCGGCAGGACCTGCGAGATGTAGTGCCAGTCGAGGAACGTGTTGACAAAGTCTCCCACCCGTCACCCACCCCCACCCTCAACGGAAGCGCTTCGCGCTGCTGGCTTGTTCACAGTGGACTACTGCCCCGGCTTGAACTCGGCGGGCACCGGCGCGGTGGGCTCGAACTGGTCGTGCACCTTCACCCAGGTGCCGTCCGCGATGACCTTCTTCAGGCCGTCGTTGATCTTGTCGATCAGCTCGGTGTTGCCCTTCTTGAAGGCGAACCCGTGCGGGATGGTCGTGGTGATCGCCTTGGTCACCTTGAGCTTCGCGTCCGGGTTGTTCTTCGCGTAGTCCTCGGCGGTCGCCTGGTCGAACACCGCGCCGTCGATCGCGCCGGTCTTGAGGGCGTTGAGGGCCGCGGCGTCGTTCGGGAACCGGACGGCCTGCGCGGTCGGTGCGTTCGTGCCGAGCCAGGTGTCCGACACCGTGCCCTGGACGACGCCGACCCGCTTGCCCGCCAACGAGTTCTCGTCGGTGATGCCGGCGGTTTCCTTGGCTTCGATGCCGAGGGCCTGGTAGTTGTACGGCGCCGAGAAGTCGACGGTCTTCTTGCGGGCGTCGGTCTGGGAGATCGCCGAGCTGCCGATGTCGAAGGTGCCGTTCGCGACCTGGCCGAGCAGCGCCGAGAACTCGGTCGCGGCGAACTCCAGCTTCAGGCCTTCCTTGGCCGCGATGGCCTTGAGCAGCTCGTTGTCGAAGCCGGTGTAGTTGCCGTTCTCCTGGTAGGCGTTCGGCTTCGAGTCGCTCAGCGTGCCGACGCGCAGGGTCTTCTCGCCGCCGCTGTCCGAGCCGCCGCAGGCCGTGAGGGCGGCCAGCAGGGTCGCGGTCAGCGCTGTGACCAGTGTCTTCCTCATGCTTCTCCTAACCCTGGAACCCGGCCGGCACCGGAGCGGTCGGCAGGAACTGCTGGTGCAGCTTAAGCCAGGTGCCGTCGGAGATCACCTGCTTGAGCCCGTCGTCGATCTTGCGCAGCAGCTCGGCGTTGCCCTTCTTCACCGCGAAGCCGTGCGGCACGTCCGTGACGAAGCTCTTCACGACGACCAGCTTGGCGTCCGGGTTGTCGGTGACGTTCTTCTCGGCAATGGACTGGTCCAGGATGTACGCGTCGACCGCGCCGCTCTTCAACGCGGTCAGCGCGGCGGCGTAGTCCGGGAAGCGCACGGCCTGGGCGCTCGGCACGGTGCTGGTCAGCCAGTGGTCGCCGACGGTCGCCTGGATGACGGCGACGCGCTTGCCGGCCAGGCCCTTCTCGTCGGTGACCGGCGTGCCCTGCTTGGCCTGGATGCTCATCGTCTCGAAGTCGTACGCCGCGGAGAAGTCGACCGTCTTCTTGCGCTCGTCGGTCTGCGCGATCGCCGAGCTGGCGATGTCGTACCGGCCCGAAGCGACCTGCCCGAGCAGCGCGGAGAAGTCGGTCGCGGCGAACTCCAGCTTCAGGTTCTGCTTGGCCGCGATGGCCTTGAGCAGCTCGTTGTCGAAGCCGGTGTAGGTGCCGTCCTTGAGGTAGATGTTCGGCGGCGCGTCGCTCAGCGTGCCCACGCGCAGCGTCGAGGAAGCGCTGTCCGAACCGCCGCATGCGGTCAGCGTGAGAGCGGCGGCCAGCACGGTGACGATCAGCTTCTTCATGTCACGCCCCCAGGTTCTTGACGGGCAGGCCGGGGCCGCCCTGCTGAAGTTCCTTCGACAGCGGCGTGTTCTTGTAGAACTGCCCGTAGATCCGGGCCACCGTGCCGTCCGCGACGGCCTTCGCGAGGCCGTCGTTCAGCTTGTTCAGCAGATCGGTGTTCTTCTTCGCCACGGCGAACGCCGACGGCGTGTCCTTGTCCTCGACCGTGTACCCGAGTTCCAGCGGGACATTCGGGTTCTGGTCCAGGTACTTCTGCCCGATGTCCTGCGGGACGACCCAGCCGTCGAGCGTGCCGTTCTTCAGCTGCGCGAAGCCCGCGTTGTAGTCCGGGAAGCGGACGACCTGGGCGCCGGCGACCTTGCCCGCGAACTCGTCCTGCACCGAGCCCTGGACCACGCCGAGCCGCTTGCCGCCCAGCGCGGCGACGTCCTTCAGGTTCGCGCCCTTGGCCGTGACGATCGTGGTGAAGCCGGTGTTGTAGCCGTTGGAGAAGGCGACCGTCTTCTTGCGCGCCTCGGTGCTGGAGATCGTCGAGCTGCCGATGTCGAACTTGCCGCCCGCGACGCCGGCGAGCAGGCTGGAGAACTCGGTGCCGACGAACTCGACCTCGAAGCCCTCCCGCTTGGCGATGTCGCGCAGCAGCTCGTTGTCGTAGCCGGTGAACCGGCCGTTCTCCAGGTAGATCGACGGCGGGGCGTCGCTCAGCGTCCCGACGCGCAGGGTGGCCGCCCCCGCGTCGGAACCACCGCAGGCGGCCAAGGTCAGCGTCAGCGCGCCCGCGGTGGCGGCCGCGGCGATTTTCGACAGCGTGGATCTCATCGCTTCTTCCAGAGGTAGGCGCGCCCAGGGCGCGAGGAAAGCACGTCAGGTCACTGGGTAAACGTCCTGACGCTCCGGTTTCGTGCGATCGAGATTAGGGATTTCGCCCGTTCGTGTGGATTCGTTCCAGTCCGTGGACTCGTGCGTCAGCTCACAGGATCGGCTGCGGGACGTATCCCGCGGCCTCGGGGAACCGCTCGAGGACCTCGGCGACGCGCTCGGCCACCTGCGTGACCTGCCGCCCGGCCGTGCCGGTGAACGAGATCCGGTCGGCGAGGAGTTTGTCCAGCTCACCGCGGTCGAGCGGGATGCGCTCGTCGGCGGCGAACCGGTCGAGGAGGTCGTTCTCGGCGCGGCCTTCGCGCATCTCGAGCGCGACGGCGACGGCGTGCTCCTTGATCGCTTCGTGGGCCGCCTCACGCCCGACGCCGGCGCGGACCGACGCCATGAGCACCTTCGTCGTGGTGAGGAAGGGCAGATAGCGATCGAGCTCACGCTCGATCACCGCCGGGAAGGCGCCGAACTCGGCGAGCACGGTGAGGAACGTCTCCAGGAGGCCGTCGAGCGCGAAGAAGGCGTCCGGCAGCGCGACCCGGCGGACGACCGAGTCGGAGACGTCGCCCTCGTTCCACTGGTCGCCGGCCAGCTCGCCGATCATCGAGAGGTGGCCGCGCAGCACGACGGCGAGGCCGTTCACGCGCTCGCAGGAGCGGGTGTTCATCTTGTGCGGCATGGCGGACGAGCCGACCTGGCCGGGCTTGAAGCCCTCGGTGACCAGCTCGTGGCCGGCCATCAGCCGGATCGTCTTGGCCAGGCTGGAGGGCGCCGCGGCGAGCTGGACCACAGTGGACAACACGTCGAAGTCGAGCGAGCGCGGGTACACCTGGCCGACGCTGACGAACCGCCGGTTGAACCCGAGGTGCTGCATCACGCGGTCCTCGAGCTGGTCCAAAGTGGACTCGTCGCCGAGCAGGTCGAGCATGTCCTGCGCGGTGCCGACCGGGCCCTTGATGCCGCGCAGCGGGTACCGCTCGATGAGGTTGTCGAGGCGCTCGAAGGCGACCAGCAGCTCGTCGGCCGCGGTGGCGAACCGCTTGCCGAGGGTGGTGGCCTGCGCGGCGACGTTGTGGGAGCGCCCGGCCATGACGGTGTCGGCGTGCTCGACGGCGAGGGCGGCCAGCCGCGCCAGCACGGCGGCGACGCGGGTGCGCACGAGCTCCAGCGAGCGGAGCAGCTGGAGCTGCTCGACGTTCTCGGTGAGGTCGCGCGAGGTCATGCCCTTGTGGATGTGCTCCTGGCCGGCGAGGTCGCTGAACTCCTCGATCCGCGCCTTGACGTCGTGGCGGGTGACGCGCTCGCGGGCGGCGATCGACTCGAGGTCGACGTTCTCCAGCACCCGCTCGTAGGCCTCGACGACGCCGTCCGGCACCTCGACGCCGAGGTCCCGCTGGGCCTTGAGGACGGCGAGCCAGAGCTGCCGCTCCAGGACGACCTTCTGCTCCGGGGACCAGATCTCGACTAGGTCCGCGGAGGCGTAGCGGGCGGCGAGTACGTTCGGAATGCGGGGCTTGTCCGTCACGCCCTCACGATACCTGCGCAGGTCAGGGCGGTGACGGCCTGGGGTTTCACCATTCCGCGAAGCTGCCGTCGTCGTGGCGCCACACCGGTGAGCGCCAGGCGTGGCCGGTCTCGTCCGCCCGGCGCACGGCTTCTTCGTCGACCTCGATGCCGAGACCGGGGCCGAGCGGCCGGGCCGCGTAGCCGTCCTGGAACGCGAAGATCGACGGATCCGCGAGGTACGTGTGCTCGCGGCCCTCGTGGTAGTGCATGCCCACGCTTTGTTCCTGGATCAGGAAGTTCGGTGTGGCGAAGGCGACCTGCAGCGACGCGGCCAGGGAAATCGGGCCGAGCGGGCAGTGCGGCGCCAGCGAAGCGCCGTACACCTCGGCCAGCGCCCCGATCCGCCGCAGCTCCGAGATGCCGCCTGCGTGCGACGGGTCGGGTTGGACGACCGCGACCCCGGCGTCGAGCACCGGCTTGAACTCCCAGCGCGAATAGAGCCGCTCGCCGAGCGCGATCGGCACCGTGGACGCCTCGACGATCGAGCGCAGCGCGTCGCCTTGGGTCTCCGGCAGGATCGGCTCCTCGACGAACAGCGGCTGGACGTCCTCCAGCAGCCGCACCAGCCGGCGCGCCATCGCGGGCGAGACCCGGCCGTGGAAGTCGATCGCGAGGTCGCGGTGCGGGCCGAGCGCCTCCCGCGCTTCCCAGGCCCGCGCCACCGCCGCGTCCGCCTCGGCCGGGGACGCGATCGCCGTCATCGGCCCGGCGACGTTCATCTTCACCGCGGTGAACCCGGCCTCGACCTGCGCGGCCACTGCTTCGCGGATGCCGGCCGGGCGGTCGCCGCCGACCCAGCTGTAGACCCGGACGCGGTCGCGGACCGGTCCGCCGAGCAGCTCGTGCACCGGCGCGTTGCGGACCTTGCCGGCGATGTCCCACAGCGCGTGGTCGAACCCGGCGAGCGCGCTGGAGAGCACCGGGCCGCCGCGGTAGAAACCGCCGCGCCGCAACACCTGCCAGTGGTCCTCGATGCGCAGCGGGTCCTGGCCGATGAGCAGCTCGGACAGCTCGTGCACGGCCGCGCGCACGGTCTCCGCGCGGCCCTCGACCACGGGCTCGCCCCAGCCGCTGACCCCTTCGTCCGTGCTGACCTTGAGGAACAGCCAGCGCGGTGCGACCAGGAACGTCTCGATGGCGGTGATCTTCACCCGGGTACCCCTGCTTCTACGCGGAATCCTTGGCGGCCGACCAGCCGCCGTCGACGGTCAGTTCGGCCCCGGTGACGAACGAGGCGGCGGCCGAGAGCAGGAACGCGATCACGTCCGCGACCTCCTCCGGCCGGCCCAGGCGGCCGGCCGGGGTCGCCCGCGCGCTGCGTTCGCGGTCTTCGGGCGGGATGCGGGCCCAGGCCTCGGTGAGCACCGGCCCCGGCAGCACGGAGTTGACCCGCACCTCGGGGGC